>CAZHVX010000066.1:0-10514 GCA_964536295.1 uncultured Pseudomonadota bacterium | reverse complement strand
CGAGACCTCGCCATAGTTCACGTAAGTGAACGAAGGCGGGCCGGGCGCCAGCGCCTAACGAGCTAAGCCTGCAGGTTACATAAACAATCTTCACATAATGAACCGTTATATTAGCTTAGTGATAAGAGTTTACGGCGATGTGCATGGCAATGTTGGAGGCCGCATGAAAAAGGATTGGCGCCGTTATCGAGCCGGTCCGTTCCCGCAGATATCCAAATAAAAGTGCTGGAAAGAAGATGGAAAAATGCCACCATTGATAGCTGATTATTGAATGGGTTATGGCAAATACGGCTGATGTAATGATCCACTCCCATCCGAAGGTGCAACCAAATATCCGCCATTTTTTTGCAAACATCTTGGAAATAGTTGACTGAAAGTATCCCCTAAAGAAAAATTCCTCTGGTAACGCAACCAATAATAATTGATAAAGTATCAACTGGATAAGGTCCTTAGGCAACATCCAATGAGGCCCATCCACTCCAATTATATACATTTGCCAAATGTGTGCCCCGATAAAAAATAATGGAAAAGCCAATAGTGCAACAATGAAAAAAGTGACAAAGGATTTTAAATAAGATTTTAAACCTTTATCTAAAAAATCTATCTTCCTCTTTTTAATTGAAAGTACAATGACTGGCAAATAGATCAACAATACGGCAACAAAGGTTCCAACATATTCCCCTATTAGGGGAACCGACTTGAACTGATATAGTAGCGCACCGATAAGAGCAACCAACACTGTTGTAATTGTTAATTCTAACTTCATTTCGATGATTTGGATGTTGTTGGACTTTGCAACTGTTGACCTGGCAGCTGCTGGGTTTCCAATTGCTTTTGTTCTTCAGCTTCTTTCTTATTCTTTTGAATCTGAATCAATTTGGTTTTCATCTTATGAACAAGCTCATTGTATCCATGTTTCAATATGATTGAATCAAATTGAAAACGATAATTATCGAGAAGACTGGCTTCATCTACAATGACATCATACACTTTCCAGTCATCACCTTCTTTTTTTAATTTATAGTTAAGACCTATCGAAATATTTTCTGTTTTAATTGCAACCGCTGTTTTTGTTAGGGCCCTTGTATTGTCTTTGAAAAAAGTGTCGCCCAAATAACTAACGTGATACGTATCACCACCTTTGATCTGCTCCTTAGAAAAAACTGCCTTTTCCTCGAGAAGGCTTGTTAATAACTCAACAAATTCAATTTGTTGTTTACCTGAAATTTCATTCCAATGCTTATCCAAAGCCAATTTTGAGAGCTCCTTAATGTCAAAGGTTCCATTAAGAATACCTTTTTTTAACTTGCGATTATGTTCCCTGTCAGCCTCCGTCAGTTCCCCTGTCTTATAGTCATCCAACATATCGTCTACGCCTTGAATTGCCCTGGTGGGCGTTCCTTTGGGAAAATATTTCTTCGTTGAAGCTTTGGTGTTTTTTTTGTCTGCGGCAAATCCCAAATTGAAAAGAGAAACTAAAAATATAATAAATATTACGGATGTTAACCTTTTCATTACCGGTCTCCTTGTTGAAGCGGTCTTTTACCTATTTTATTATCTAGCTCGGCAAATGATACATTATATCTGTATATCGCCTCTAAATATTTTCCACGATTGATTAAAACACTTTTTACGGCGTCGACATACTCCGCTTGTTCCCCGATACCAATTTCATAGTTACTTTGTGTGAAAAAAAGTAACTGCCTGGAAAGTTTCTGAGCCTTGATCATTCGTTCCAAATAATTCACGGCCTCTTTGGTATCAAGATAGGTCTTCTTTACATCCAGGCGAATTCCCTCTCTTGCCATCATACCCTCGAGATTGGCCTTGAAGTAATCACTCCTCGAGGATTTTATTCTGGCCTGGGATCCGTGAAAATCAAACTTCCCCGACAACCTAAATCCAACACCCGCTCTTGTAAAATGAAATGGATCATTAAAATCATCGGTTGCAACCAATCCCTCAATATCACTGGTTGTTCTACCTACTTCAAAATAACCACCTAATCCTAAATCGGGCAGATACTTTTTAGTTTCAAGATCATAAAGATCTTTCTTTGCGCCAACACCCGCCTCAAGCAATTTGACATCCGGTCTATTATTAAAGGCCTTTTCAATATAATAAGTCAGGTCTTTCAGAGAATCATTAACTTCTCTCAACTTCTTATCCTTTAACACAAAATTCACATTCGGAGCCAAACCAACCTGGGTTCTTAAGGCCTCTTTTGCCAGTTCTTCTTTATGACGCGTTTCTTCTCGTCTATCTTCCAATTCGGATCTAAAAAGCTTCATCTTGAGGATGTCAATTGGTGACGTATCGTGAGCCTCTTCCCTTTCAAATATTTCCTTATCTAAACGCTCGTAGGCCTTATCCATAATCCTAAGTATTTCATTCGCCAAAAGCGCACCGTAATAAAGTTTTTTTACCTGAAAGGTAATCTCGCACCTTTCCTTTACCAACTCCTGCTTTGCTTTTTCAATCCCCTTATCAGCCAATCTTTGCACCAATGATAACTTACCGAATGAGTAAATGGGAACACCGACACCTATCTTTAATCTGTTAAATACTGATAAATTTCCTGAAAAAAATTCATCAAAAGCATTGTCGACATTCCTTGGAACCGGAGCAATAGCATATTCGTATTCCATTACAGGCCAGAAGCGGGCATTTGCCTCGCTTCTTTTCCATTCCGCAGCATCAATACCATAAGCTCCGGCCTGAATTTTTGAATTGTTTGTAAGAGCAAGCTTGATACTTTCTTCCAAGGATAACATAACAAACTCTGCATTTACATCTTCTTCTACTTCCGTAGTAGCATCAACATCTTCCTCAAAATCGAGATCCTCTGCATAAACTGAACGACTTGAAAGTCCAAGCATTAGAATCAAGGTTAGATATGTGAATAATATTTTTTTCAACATCAATGATCTTTTACTACGCGGAGAGCAAACTAAATAGTTTAATTTCATGTAAACTATTTAGTACTCTCCGTAATAATTATCCAATTTATTTCGGATTAGTGTCTGTGATTATCAAATAATTTAACGCAAGGCAACCGATTTAAAATAATCATTTCAACTCCATATTTTAAGGTTATATGCGACGCAATTAGTGAATAATTTCATGGTGTTTTAGTGCTGTTGGCCTAGTCGGTAGAGTAAAGTAAAAGTTAGCTCCGCGCCCTCTTTTGCTATTGAGCCAAATTCTTCCACCATGAAGCTCAACTATCTTCTTGGTCAAGGTTAGCCCTAAGCCAGGCCCCTCGTGCTGCCTATCCAAACCACCGTCCACTTGTCTAAAACCATCAAAAATTATTTTGTGATGTTCTGGATCAATGCCAATGCCGGTATCGCTAACACAAATTTTCAGCATATCGCCAGTCTTTTCTGCATTAATTGTGATCTTTCCACTTCGTGTAAACTTTGCCGCATTTTCAAGAAGTTGTTTTAATATTTGCGCAATTTTATTTTCATCGCCATAAACGACTGGGATGTCTTGTTTGAAATCAACACAGAGTTTGGTGTACGAATTTACTTTTATCTCTTGGGCAATATCGCAAACTAATTTTGAAATATTAATTCTCCTCACCTTTAATGTTAATTTATTGGATTGAATTTTGGCTAAGTCAAGCATTGAACTAACAGCCATTAAAAGTCGCTTCCCGGACTGACTGATCATAGAAAGATGTTTAATCTGTTCTTCATTAACTTCGCCGTCTCCACCTTCAACTATAAGTTCCGCCAATCCAATTATGCTATTAAGTGGTGTTCTAAATTCATGCGACATATTGGAGATTAATTGATTCCGCAGTTGATCAACTTGTTTAATTTTCAATCCATCACTACGTACCGTTTCAAGCAGCTCCCTATTCTGAAGTAACGCGGCACAATATTCACACAATATCATTACTAGATCACAAACGTTCTTTTCATAATCTCCAAATCTGCGCTGGCCGAGATTAATCACACCAATTAACTGCTTGTTCAAGAAAAGAGGGACACAAACCTCAGCATGAAATTGAACGAAATATCTGATCCTAATATGATTCAGACCGTTTTGAACGGGTTGGTTATCAATATATTCCTTTGTAATCACCCCTCGTTGCTCGGAGAGCCACTTTAAAAAGGCCTCAAGCTCCTCTACAACAAACGACATCGGCGAAGATCCGACACTGGCCTTAACCTGAAAGGAGTTAAAATCTGATCCCAACAGAAGCGACGCATCCGTGGCCCCACTTATCTCGCAGATCGCAGAAAGGATTTCAGTATGTAGGCCAGGACTATTAGAAAACGAATTTATCTTTCTAATGTGATCACCCAAAACGTCCTTGTAATTATTTCTATTCCAAAAAAGAAGATTATGTTTTAACCACCACAGCACTTGCTTTTCTCGCCCCCACATAAAGCTAATAACTGCAAACAGTGCGATAACAGATATCGCAACCCACAAAGATCCTGAAATAGCTTCCCATATTTGAGGTAACATCTTCTCTTTCATTATATTTCCCTAAATTTACACTTTTCAAAGACTACTGGATGATATTCTACCGTAAATTCAGCAAGTTGACAATAATTCTTAATACAAATGTTTAATAATTTTAAGTATCTCACCAACTAACAAAAGGATTCTCTATAAAATTTATCTAGTAATTACGCCTAGATCGTGATAAAACGAAAACCATGAAACTAAAAAAAATCCTACTAATTCCACTAATATTAACAATTTTATTGAGTTTTGCGGCCTTTGCAGAAAAAGAAGCTAAAATAGACGATGATGTAAAAAAACTTAGCACCCCTACCCTAAAGTTGGGACAGCCCGCCATCAAATCTCAGGAAGAAGCAAAGGCTTCAGATGAAACTGAGAAACCAGCCACACCCAATTTGCCAACCAATGTTGGTGTTGAAGAAGCAAAGGCCTCGGTCAAATTAATAGATGCCAAAACAGTGATTGAGATTATTGTAGATTCTTCAGGAAGCATGAATGGCCTTGTAGGCAATCGTCAAAAAATGGAGCTTGTCCAACAAGCATTAAAAGATAGTTTCCAAAGATTGATTAAGGATGAAGCCAAAGATATTAAAGTTGGTTTGCGTTTTTACGGTCATCAAAGTGAAGCCAGCGAAAATGATTGTAAAGATTCTAAACTTGAATATTCGATTGGAGAATTGAAAGTTCTCGACATAAACAAAACAATAGATAGCATCAAGGCTAAGGGAACGACTCCACTAGCATACAGCCTTAGTGAAGCAGGGAAGGATCTTCCTGCAGCACAAGATGCCGATAACATAATAGTGGTTATCACAGATGGTGTCGATGCATGTGGTGGCGACCCGTGTAAGATTGCCGAAGCAATTCATGAAAAGGGATCGCAAGCAACAATTCACGTCATCGGCTTTGACTTAAATCAAGAGGCCCAGAAAGAGCTCTCCTGTATCGCCGATAAGGGCGCGGGAATTTTTTTCCTAGCAAGAGATGAAAATGAATTATTCAGTTCTGTGGATCAGGCAATAAATGCCGCTACCCCGTATAATCTTAGACTTCAGGTATTATCTGGGGCAACGCCTTTAAATGCAACCCTTACAGTTTATGAGGCCGGCACAGGAAATGTTGTCAGGAGGGATCAAACCTCTGGAGTAAAATTGTACAGATTGGCGCCTGGACAATATGATATCCTAGTTGAATTTACAGGTTCTGCTCAAATTGATAAACCCTCTAAGATATTAAAGGGAGTTGAAATCGGTCCATCAGGAAAAGTTGAACAACGGGTGAGCTTCTCTACAGGCCAGATTAAACTTCTGGCATATAACAAAGATGGTAAACCAACCCTTACTGAATACCTATTTACTGAAAGTGGAAAAGATAAAATTATCGCAAAGGTTAATACCGAACAAAACTCTGAAACATTTTACTTGACACCAGGCAAGTATGACATCACCGCCGAAAATGTGAATGATTTAAGTTTGAAGATGAAAATCAACCTTGCCGATGTTGAAGTAAAAGAAGGACAATTACTAGAAAAACTGATCCGCTTCCAAACCGGCCAGCTCTTTGTTAAAGCTATCAACGCAAACAAGGAGCCCATTCCTATTACATACAGGGTAACACCGGTTGGACGTCGACACGAAATATTAAGCAAAGGTGAATTTTCAAAGGAAGGTGGGGTGGTTGATCTCGCACCTGGAAACTACGATGTTTACGTTGAGGAAACAATCCCTGATGCCGTTATAAATCCTCAAAGCAAAACATCAGATGTAACACTCACTTCAGGCGAAGTAACAGAGATAACTGCAAATGTAATCTCAGGCACCCTTAAAATTAAGGGAATCGATAGCACAAAACATGAAGTTTATACAGATTACGTTATTCGTGACGCAAAAACACGTGAAGACGTTGCATTCACCCACTCTGAAAAAGACTTCGCATCTATTAGCCTCCCCCCCGGTGAATACGCTATAATTTCGACGCATTCTCATTCAAGTTACACACCAAAACCCGTTATGGAATTGCCACTTGTAAGGATATTGGGGGGCGAAACAACAACAGAGACAGTTACATTTAAATTAGGCGGCTTGAAACTTGTTGGAAGAAATACGAAAGAATTTATAATATCCACAAAATTCATAATATACAGATCTGGTTCCGAAGAAGAGATTACAACCGCTATAGGGAAGGATGATTGGGTATACTTCGATCTCCCCGAGGGTTTGTATGATGTTAAGGCCGTTGACAATACGACTGCCGGCAACAATCCGCCAACAATATGGATGCGCGATGTAAATATCGAAAACGGCAAGGTTACCGTCAAGGAAGCGGTCTACACAAATGGCAAAATCAAATTGATTGCACGCGGTCAAAACAACACGGTTATTGAATGCGATTTTAAGATCTACGAATATGGGACCGATGGCGCTATCTTTAGTGGAAAAACCTCAGATCAATGGTTAACCTTTGATATTGAACCGGGACGGTACTATCTCGAGGGGGCGTTTAAAGATGTGGAAAACCATCAAACCCTAAAAAAATGGATAAGCCTTATCGTTAACGAAAATCAAATTGTAGAGACTATTATTAGATTTTAGGAACCTCTGAAAAACTCCTTTTTTATGTCATTCCTGCCCCCGCCGGAGTTTACCCTCGCGCAGGCGGGGGCGAGGGTAAACTCCGGCAGGAATCTAGAAGTTATTGAAAAGACTGGATCCCCGCGTTCGCGAGGATGACAGATCGGCGGTTTTTCAGAGATTTCTTTAATTAATCTGAAAATCGGTACCGAATTCCAGATAGCTGCCGGTTGAATCGATACCCAGCTTCGGTCCATTTGGCCCAAAGCTGATTTTTTCCAACCCTAACATCTTAAAGATATCTCCACCTTTTTTGAATGTGGTTAGATCAATTATTTTTGGAATCTTGATATTAAATTCTCGATTTTCACTTATACCCAGCTCCAATGCACCAGATATCTCACTCATAAGTTTGGCATCGGTCTGCCCTGATGTATTCGTACCAGGCACCGGAACAATCACGATCCTAGACATGTCACCGCGCAAGATCATCTTTAATAGATACTCATCTTTGTTGTCTGGGTTTGGGATAACATTTCTAATTTCTAGTGCAACCATTGCCGACAATTTAAGTTGAACGATAGGAGTCGGCTCGCGACTAAATTCATTCATGCTTATAATTTCACCGTCCTCATCAATCGGATATATTGTCATATTCAATGTTCCAATCGTTAAATCGACAATATCTCCTTCCACGGTTGATGCAAATTGAGGTGGCAATTCAGGATTAAACCTTACATGTGGTGTTATATCGCTCGAACCCCTCAAGCGGATCAACAATGGCTGATCTGGAGATAAAATATAATCTGGAACACCAGTTAAAAATTCTCTGACTCGAGGCCTAAAATTACAAAGAACCGAGGGTTCTTCACCTTGAGGAACCTCATCGCATTTTTCAACAAAATCAATACCCAATCTATTAAAGAAGGCTTCATCGATATCCCAATCCAAGGCACCAAGAAGATTATCAGCACCAACCTGCCCCGTTACCCCGGCCAACGCACTATTGATGAGAGATTCCGAAATTGCAAACTTCACATCCTCTCCCAGCGACATCGATAGATCTGAAATACCCTTATCTGTCGGATCAATCAGAAACTCGACCTCATCATTTGGAGTTGTAATAAGCGCGTCACCCTTAAAGGACAATCCCTCCTCAGATGACAACTTAAATCCATCCTCAGATAGTCTTAAAGTTGTCGCTATAGAAATCTTTCTATCATCAGGTAGTGGAATATCAAAAAGCTTATTACTAAGAGCTTCCCTGATCATAGAAGTTATAAATGCCGAACCCTTACAATATGCCATATCGTTTACAAGCTTTAAAAGAGTTTTGGAAACCTTACCGTTCAACCATACATCGGCAGCATTTAGTGACATACATCTCTTGGCCAAATCATCGCTGATATCAGGATAATCCTCATCACAAATAATAAAGTCGCCCCATTTCGTTGCATCGCCCTTAAAATTCTTAGGTGTAAATAGGACTGCCTTATCCTTACAATCGTCCTTTTCAAGATAATCACAATCGCTCCCTGAGCCTTGTATTACAAGCATCGGAGCACTACTGTCACCTTGGACCATCACCCTACCCTCAAGGGCAAGTTCGGCAAAACTAAGTTTCAAAGGAAGAGGTTCCAAATCAAACAATCCATCTTCATCTTTATCTTTTGTAATTAAAATCCATACTTTAAGTCCTTCAATTTTTATTTTAAAATCAACACCCTCATCTGTAATATCAAAATTTTCCAATGTTATTTTTTCCAGTTCAGGTGATTTACCTACAGTAAATATCGGGGCCGTATTGTTTTTTTCTCCAGCTGAGCATCCATCCATCTCTTCTAGTATTTGATTTGCTAAGCTTGCATCTTCCTCAACCTTTACTGGAACATCCTCAACATCCTGATCAATTTCAAAATCTTTCACAAATGATGACAAAAAGTCCTTTAAAGATCCGGCTGCAATACCCTCTTTGATCAGTGACGCAATTTTGACAACCAAAAGATCCTTTGAAAACTTTAACTGCACCGCATTTGGAATTGCACCATCCTTTAATCTGGTTGATGCCTTATCTCCCCATCCAAAGACAACAGGTTCCCTAAAAAGGCCATCTGGCGTTTGAACCCTTACGGTTCCTACGTTTATGCCAAAGATTGGATCCATAACCGTTTCATAAATGCCCGATCCATTCGGACACAGGTTTGTGAGCTGTCCTCTGTTAAATTGCCAGGTAACCATATCATCCGTACATGATCCGTCCCCAGAATCCTTAAATTTTTCGATCATATTGTGAACTTTAAACTTCAGTGGAATTTTCTCACCACTTATGAATTTATTTTTCTTAATGTCAGGTTCTATAATTTCAACTTTAATCGAACCATCAACGCCCTTGAATGTCTTTAGTGAAACCTGTGGACATCCATCTCTTTCAAAACCAGTCGCAGCATTGCAGGCATAAACTACAATATTGTTGTCTCCATCCTTAACCTGAACTGAAATATCAAAGATACCATTTGAGTTTAGAGAGGTCTCTTCTTTGAATGTATATTCATCATCTGCACCAGTTACTGTATCTATCGCAGTAACCAATACCCCGTTGGTTGAGGCTCCTACAAAATCACAATTTTTACATCCATGTAAGAGATCAACCGAAATATTAAGACATGAATTTACAACATCGGTATTTTCTATATTTGGAGTAGTTTTAATATCGGTAGGATCAAGGCCCACGGCCTTAACGCGGCTGAGTTTAACCACCTTTTCTTCCATCGATCCGATTACGGGTGTGGCCTTTATTGTTACCGAATAGGGCCCATATTCTGGAAGTTCTACCCCCAGACTAAACTCGCCATTATCTTCAATCTTTAAATCTTCTTCCTTTATTTTTACAATTTCATTTGTATATTTATTTTGGATCATTCCACTGACATGCGAAAAACCTTTTTCATTTTTATTAATTGTACCCGTGATAGTCGTTCTACTATCAACGGTGCTTCCCTTGGGGGAATTTATACAAAGATAGGAATTTTTCGACGGACACTTTGTTGGAATTTTTGCTTTTAGTGTTATGCATGCACCTTTGTCGCCTACTTCTGGATTAATATCCTCGGAATCAACTTCGGATGCAGAGGTTTCATCCTCATCTACAATCATTTCATCGGATACAGATGTATCAACATCAACTGAATCGTTTTCAATATCAGCTGAAGTTCTACTCTGGGCCCATCCACGCACCTCGACCAACACCTGGTTTAATACATTCAACCAGCTATCCGATGCATAAGCAGGCCGTATATTTATCCCCATGAGGCATATTAAAACACCTAGGGTTACAGAGATACGCCTCCGCATAGAACCCTCCACTATTATTATCGGTAATCGCCCCAAAATGTTGCCCCTTTTATGAGGACACAGAGATTAAAATCGCAGAGGATCCTGAGATCTCAGAGAACGCTGAGG
>CAZHVX010000065.1:1238-10597 GCA_964536295.1 uncultured Pseudomonadota bacterium | reverse complement strand
AAGATTCAAAATTAGGGGATAGAAAGCCAAAAATATGGATTTTGTCTGATCCTGGCATGGATTATATCGATGATAGATTTTTTGCCTATACGAAAAGAAATTATCCTTTGAATACCGGATTGCAATATGAATACGCGACGGAGCTTATATTTAGATTGCCTAAAGGCTATAAGATTCTTTATCCGCCAAAAGAACACAATGAGGATAATGATTATTTTTCTTTGAAAAGGGAAATAGAATATAATGATAAGAAAAATATTTTGGTTTTTCGTGAAAACTTCAAGAAAAAAAACATTTGGATAAAGAAAGAAAATTATAAACAATTTAGAAATGCCTACGGAAAACTCCAGAAAAATGGCGTAAATGATAAGTGGATTATTGAGAAAGAAGAATAAGCCCCACCCTGGCACAAAAAAACAATAACAGAATCGATCCACATTGTCGTGAGGCAGTGCACCTTCGTTTGGATTGGGTCCTTGATGCGTCCGATTTTCTATCAATATTTGAGCAATTTTTTGTAAAACCGGACAGTTCTAAATTCATTGAGCAGCGGCTCGCTTTTTTTATTTGAACGCAACTCCACGAAAACACATCACAAATAATTTTGTTTATTAAATCAATCTAACTGGCACCATAATTGCTCTGTAGAACAGCACTATTAACAAACCAGGAGGAGGGCTGTATGAGGGTTCCAAATAATGAGATGCCTGATGCTTTATTGCAATACGATACGGTTTGCAATGAAAGAACAATAAACCACAGTCACTTGCGGTGTAGTATTGTCAATGGATTGCTTAATTTGAAGGGTAGTGGTTTTGAAAATGGCATAATAAAGCACAAAAGTGAAAGAAGTGATGCTCTTCTCGATTTTGATTACTCCAAGATAGTATTTGTATCCGGTAGCAGAGTTTATATGCTTGGCAAGGTAAGCGATGATTGTGACATAATAAAAAATAAAGCAGAACGACTATTTTCTAAAAATGAGATTAAAGTTTTAAAAAAATATAGTTTTTGGAATGAACTGATAGACAATAAAGAGCGATATAGTTTACAGAACTGTTCTTCATGCGGCCAACCAGACCCTTCACCAGGTTGCCTAAATTGCCAGTGTAGTGGGGGATGCAGAATGGATCCTGATCCAGATGATCCGAATCCATTATAAATCATGGTCATTATGTGAATGCAATTTAAAGGAGCCATGCAATGCTTTTGTATAATCATCGCAACCAAAGGGAAAAAGAATTTTATATTCAGTGGCACTTAACTGATAGATGCGATATGAGGTGTAAGCATTGCTACATCCCTAATGTGGTTAAGAACAATAAATTACGCATGGAATTGACTGTTGAGCGTTGCAAAAAGATCATAGATAATTATAAACAGCTACTTGATCGTTGGGGATTAGCGGGATGTATAAGCTTCACGGGTGGCAATCCACTAATGTATAAACATTTTTTCGAAATTGCCGGTTATGCTTCAGAAAAAAATATTAGAATAAGCGTGCTTGGAAATCCTTCATCAGTTATGGATTCAACTATCCTGACAAAGTTAAAAAAGATAAGACTATCAAGATACCAGATAAGTATAGATGGGCTTGAAGAAGCTCACGATAGAATTAGGGGGAAAGGTTCGTATTCTCTGGCAATAAAGGCGCTGGATAACCTGATGGACAATGATATCTCTGTGGTCGTGCTTTCAACGATAAGCAAAGAAAATTATATGGATATTCCGAAACTAGCAAAATTATTGTTTTCTAAGGGTGTTGCCATTTATGATTTTACCAGAGTTGTACCAATTGGCCAGGGCATTCAATATGAAGGACAGCAATTTTCACCTTCGGAATATCGCGATTTTCTGCTTTCAATGTTTTATACCTATCTGGAGATAAAAAAAGACGATCCACGGGTCATGATCACGTTCAAAGACATGTTGTGGACGCCTCTATTGTCTGAATTGGGCTTATTAAAGCCAATCAGAGACAGGCAGTGTATTCAGAGGGGGTGTTCCATAGGTATTAATGGACTTACGATAGATGTGGACGGCACGGTATATTCGTGCAGGCGCCTGGAAGAACCAGTCGGAGATATAAAAGAGTCAACGCTGGAGGAAATATTTATAAATTCTCCTAAAATGAATGAACATAGAAAACATACTGACATTGAAGGATGCAATCAATGCCAATTTTTGACTATATGTAGAGGTTGTAGGGCCATTGCTTACGCTGTGTGTGGAAATTATTACTCAAAGGATCCCCAATGCTGGAGGGCGCGTATATGAACATACTTATCATTAGTTCATATCCACCGGTTATAGACTGCGAAGCAAATCATGCCTATTATCTAGCCAGACATTTGGGAGAGAAAATGCACCAGGTTTTCGTTGTAAGTGATTGTCAAGAAAAATTACTTAGTTCCAAATTTAGATTAAATTGTGAGAATTTGGATATTCTCCAACCACCAAATGTTAAACTCTACAGTACCAATCCATTCGCACAGTTTTTAGTAAAAAATGAGTATAATCCTGTTATAGAAAAATTGACATCCCTGGCCCTAGAGATCATTAGTATTGAAAAAATCGACGTGGTCGTTGGATGCGGTGTTATGCCCTACGGAATAGTTGCATACAATGTTAGCAGAATAAATGGGTTAGATTTTTGTCTATACAGTTCATTTTCGGATATTAAAGATATTCAAAAGGCATCATATTTATATATGTTTCTAAATGAAGTATTATCATATACAAATGCTATAATAGCACCGGCGGCCGCAAAATGTGCTTTGGAAGAATTGGGGTATAAAAAAGTGTTTTCCAGTGAGGAATCTATCAAAAAGTACTTTGATAATAAAACAAATCCATTAACAAAGGGTATTAACGTCGATAAAAATCATGCGATTTCAGGGGAAAACCTAAAAAAACATTTTAATAATATTGAAAATATATTATTAAATAGATAACGTCATACGAAAATGAAAAGTAGAAAGCCAATCGGCACAAATATATTATTTTTCTTTATAACAGTGTTTCTTGTTTTGATGTTACCAGGAAATATACACGCGTCCACCAATAATAACGTAGATGGAAAATTGATTTATTATGAATTTTTTGATGGCCACAAAAACATAAAGATAGCATCTTATTTATTTCTTCCGGCAAAAGGCGTTTCGGATAAAATTGTATTTCTTTTTCATGGTGGCGTTGATGGTGCTGAATTTGGTTTTATTCAAAAAATGGGAAAATTTCTATCGGAGGAAGGGCTGATTGCCGTTGCCGTGTCACGGCCAGGTTATGGTAAATCAGAAGGTGTTCAGGATTTCTGCGGGCCTGTGTCACTTCAAGCTATGAATTTAGCTATCGATTTTTATAAGGAATATTTTTCTTCCAAAAAATTGAAAGTTGGTATTTATGGAGTTTCTGCCGGCTCAATAATTGTACCATTTCTTCTATCTATGAGGGACGATATCTCTTTTGGGATAAGTGACAGGGGAGTATATGACCTATACTATATTTATAAGAAAACCAAAATAGTGGGTTTAAAGAAGAAACTTGAAAAACAAGTGGGCTTGAGTAAGGAAGAATTTGATAAGAGGTCCAGCATTTATATTGCCGATAAGATTAGAACTCCGATACTGATTTTTCATGGCAAAAAAGACAAGCGAGCGCCGATTGTGCAAGCGCGCAAAATGGTTCGAAAACTTAGAAAATCAGGCAAATCCGTACGTGCTATTTTTGAAAGTAAGTACAATCATAAAAATGTACCTACTCCGGAAAAATTGTGGAATATGTATTTTAAGGATTTTGCATTTGAAAATTTTTAATAAGTTTCAAAAAGTGGTTTAGACATTTGCCCTTATTTTATTTATCTCAACCCTGTACGGTTTTGCGGCGTCATTGGGAAGTTTTCCAAGGATCAGTTCGGCCTCTTTGAAGTATTCCTCTCCCCTTTTAAGGTGTCTTTTTTTGATGCAGATCTCACCATATCCCATATACGCCGATGCAAGGCAGAGGGGTGGCGGTTTTCTGTTTATCTCCGCTTCGAAATGGATGATGGCGGATTTATATTCTCCAAGCTCTTTAAGACAGTGCCCTATATTTACAAGAACCCAGCTTGTTGCCTCATGGCGCATGTGGGGATCATTAATCAGCGTGCTGGCGTTAAACGATATGTTGTAGTTTTCGAGGGCCGCCTTATAGTCTCCACGATCAAAGTGGATACTTGCCAGCAGGATGTAGGCACTGTAAAGCCTTTTTGGAGTTGCCGTTTTTTTAACCAGTTTCAGCAGCCTTTCCGCACAACCGATTGCTTCGTCATATTTTCCGGCCATTCTGTACGCATTCGCCAGGTTATAAAGATTTTCGATGAGAGCAAAGATGTTTGGAACTCTTTCAAGCTTTTTAATGTTCTTTTGAAAACTGGAAATACTCTCAGCGTATTTTCCCTGCAGATACTGCATTAGCCCCAGTTCATTGTTTTTGATAAGGTTCCTACTTTCAACTCTTAAATTGTTTTCGGCTTTTACCCCTTCAAGATAAATTTTTTCCGCTTCACTCAGATATTTTTTTAAATTGTCAGGTTCTCTTTGTGATCTTATGTGAAGACATCTTGGCAGATAGTTCAGGGCCAGAATGTTAAATAGTGATTTTTTTCTACCTCTAAGAATTTTGTTAATCATACTGATGATATCTTCGGCCCGGTCAACTACGCCCCTTTCAAGATAAGATGGAATAATGGAAAGATGTGCCAGCGCGGAAAGACCCGGAGTTTTTATATTCCTTCTGCCAATTGTAGTAAGCGCCGATTTGTAGTAGCTTTCGGCTTTTCCAAAATCGCCGTCCAGTGAAAAGACGTCGGTCAAATAAATATCGGTGACAATATCCAGATTGGAATTTAGTGGTGCAAATGAGGATTTAAAATCGCAGAGGATGTTTTTTGCAAAACCGATATCTCCATCCCCGAAAAGCCTTTTTCTTGCAAGCCTCAATAGCGGCACCCACGATCCAAGCGTATGTTCCCCATATGCCCCGTGCAGGATGTCTCCGTCAGCATCGATGCCTTGCAGACGGTTTGAAATTCGAAGATGCAAATTGTTGCGCAAATTTTCGTCAATATTATTATAAAAGAACTCGGACATGTGAAAATTGTCATAGAATGTATAAGATGATAAGATCCCGACATGCTTTAATATCCTTTTTTGAATGAGACCGTCAAGAATTTGTCTGATATATGATTGTGGATAAAAATTATAAATGTCATCAAATGAAATTGAGTTGAAAAAATTATTTTTAAACCAGACTGCCATTAAATCAATTATATTTTTTTCCGCTTCACAAAGGGCTTTGCAGTGTTTTGTCAGTCGTGACTTTGTTGATTCCGGAATTCTTTGAACCTCGTTCTTTTCAAGCAGGGTGGACAGATGCAGGGTTCCGTCAAGTCCGAAGAGAAGACCGCGGCTGTCCTGTATTTGTAAGCGCTCCGCCAGTTCGAGTGGGACCCCGGCCGTGGCTTCATAAATCTTTTTTATCCAATTATCGGGAATCTTGTGATTTTTTAGTGCAGTGGTCAGGGATAGATATTTTTTAACCTGGTTCTTTGTAAATGGTTCAAGTTGAATGTGATAATATATGCTTCGTTCAGGTCCGGAATTCTGAAGTATAATGTTTATATTTTCAGGTAATCCGGTGAATATTAAAATTAACGGACTTGTATCATGAAAAAGACCCGGATCCTTGAGACGGTCGTTTAAAAGTTGGACCAAGTTATTTGGAATTGTAACGGAACTTTCATTTTTATCGACATTGTCTATAATCACCACAACGGGTTTGGCATTTTCGCTGATTGCCAGTGAAGTCTTTTTGTTCCAGGCAGTTAGCCAGTCATCATGTGCGGGCAGGTCAAGTGAGCATGTCACAAAACCTTCACTATGCTGGCCTAGAAAATCCCTTATTTTGGAAAGGAGATGTGTTTTCCCCATCCCCGCTTCCCCGGATATTGCTATCACGGACGGCGATGGCTGTTTTCCACCGATAAATTGTTTCAATATGTTAAAGATAAATTTTTGTTCCTTTTCTCTTCCGATATGTTCATTGTTTTTAGGTATCAGATAAGAACCCTTAACTTCAATAGTTTCCCTAAAGTCATCGGGCCTATGGGTTGCTAAAGCATTTATTACAGCGCGAATATTTTCACCGTAGTAGCGTTTATTATAATCATTTGAGATAAGCCGCATTATAATTTTGTCCATATATTTGGGGATATCGCTGCGCAATTCAGATGGTAGACGAAATTTTTCTTCCCTGACAAGTTTTTGAAGTTTTTCATAATCAAAATCCATCAATTCTCTCTGAAGGGACGGGTAGCGTCCCGTCAGGCAGCGATACATCAGAGATCCATATGAGTAGAGATCGCTCTGTGCGCCGATGTGGCTTTTATCCTGGAAGATTACCTCCGGCGCCATGTACGGAAGACTGCCGCAAAGTCTGATCTTTAAATTTTCAATGGCGGCAGATAACCCAAAATCTATAATTTTGATCCTGCCGTCCTTTGTCAGTAGAATATTTTCACCCTTTATATCAAGATGCAAAAGGCCGTGTTTGTGAATGGCCTCAAGTCCCAAAAGTCCCTGTAATAGATAAGCAATGATATCGTCGATGGGCATATTGTGTGTTGCAGATGTAATTGATGTACCATCCACATATTCAGATGCGATATAGAGATGATTGTCGAAGCTGCCAAAACCATATGCCCTTGCAATATTGGGATGATTTAATTTCCTCACATTTTTGTATTCATTCTTAAATGCATCTATCTTTTCACTGAATATGCATTTTACATCCTCACCGGAACCAAAATTCCGATGTTCCTCAATACATTTGTTCATGAGATCGTTAAGGCTCAACATTTTTATGGCAACCTTTTCGTGGATATTCCCTGAGAGCGATTCCGCAAGCCAGACACGTCCCCAGCCGCCTTCGCCAATGGGCAAATCTTCCAATATACGGTATCCATCAATAATCATGTTTTTTTCTATCTTCATTCTTCCTTCAGGTCCGCAATGTTATCCAGGACTATTGCATCTTCATCCTCCATTACATTTTCACGCTGCAGCATATCGCCTTCTTTTCTTATTATATTTTTAATAGGTGTATCAAGTGTAAAAAATAGTGATTTTTGACTCTTTTGGATATCCTTGTCTGCATCCGGATAAATTTTTAGTATTGCATGCATTAGATCATTTGCGGAACGATAAACACGATCATCGGGATTTTTTTGAAGTAACGCAAGAATGATGTTATTAAGTTTTTCTGGAATACCACTTATTGATACCGGGAGTTCTTCATGTTCAATATTATATTTCATCTGCTGAAGGGAAAATGATTTTTTGACGTGTCGCTTTGGAAAGGGCTTTTGTCCGGAGAGTAGTTCATAAAGAACCGCCGCAAATGTGTATAGATCGGCTCTTGTGTCCACCTTGTTTTTTAAAATCATCTCAGGGGATATGTAGGCTGGATGACCAAGCTGTATGGCTTCATACGGATCCTGGGCGGTTACAATAAGTCCGGCGTTGATGAGTTTTGCGATCCATTTTTTTTCTTTCCTCATCACATATATATTTTTGGGACTTAATTTTAGGTGCAGAAATCCAAGATCATGGATGTAGTCAAGAGCCCTAAGGATCTGGACCGCCAGCGCCATGATATATTCAGGCAGCATTCCTTCGGTTTCCTGGTTTATCGGTCTTCCGCTGACATGTTCGATTATTGCAAAGTGTTGACCTCGGTTGAGGTCAAAATCAACTGTATGGTATTTTGCAATATTAGGATGTGTTTCGATCGTAAGCATTCTGCCCATTCGGTCTTGGAAATTATCATCAAATTTTTTAAAATTTTCAAATGCCATTCTATCTGCTTCTTTTGCATCCTTTGCGCCAACAATGTGATCCCTGAACCAATTCAGGAGCATATCCTTTTTGAGCATTGTCAGTACAAAAAATTCACCGGTGTTGGGATCCTCCACAAGATAGGACTCTTCCAAAGAACTGATGTTTAAGGTTTTTTGAACGATGTATTCTCTGAATTCGGTCCCGAGTTTTGTAAATTCAGGTAGGCCTTCCATCTTTATTCCTCCATATCTTCCCATCCCGGGAGCAGGGTTTCGTCGTCATCATAGGATTCTTCCTTCCACTCCCTGCCCGGCGGTTTTATTCCTAAATCAATGATATCAAATATTACAACGGTTATGTTATCCTTGCTGCCACCCTTTATGGCCAGCGGAATAAGCTGGGCACAGGCGGTTTTAATATCCTTCCCCTTCATGATTTTTTCCGCAAGCTCAAAATTATTTTTATCAAGCAAGCCGTCTGTCAGGCCGTCTGAGCACATAATATATCTATCACCGACGCGCGCAGTCAGTGTATTTAGTTGAATCTCGATATCCTCATTTATACCTAGATAACCGGTTATTTTGTTCCGTGGCTCAAATTTTGCCCGTTCCTCCGTAATTTCGCCGGATTGAATTCTTTCTTCCAATACGGACTGATCTACGGTTACTAATTGTAGCGAATTGTTGCGGATCCGGTATAGCCGTGAATCTCCAACGTTGATAACATGAATGATATTTCCCCGGACAAGACCTGCAATGAGCGTAGTGCCCATTTTACTGCGTTTTTTTATCGTTTCCGCATCCAGCTTTTTTGCGTTTATGACATCATCTGCAAGATGTTTTTCAAGTCTGGGATTTTCATCGAAGATAGCTTTGTTTGCAAATATAACCGATCGCCTGAAAAATTCTTCATCACCCGTTTCCGGAAAATCTTCGGTGGGCTTTAATGTATCTTCATCGGATGTAATATGATTGAGCGGTTTTAAAACGCTGCTCAAATATTCATCGATTTTTGTAACCGCAAGACGACTGGCGATTTCACCCCCGCCGTGTCCACCCATCCCGTCAGCAATTATGAATAGGCCGTATTTTTTATTGATGAGGAAGGCGTCCTCATTCGACTTTCGTTTACTTCCTACGTCAGTTAGTCCGAAGGCTCTAATTATGGGGATTTGCTTATTTTTCTCCATTACATATCCTTTGAGAAAGAAATTTAACAAAATAGCGGAAGATAAGCAAGGAGGCGTTCGAACCGAGTCAATTCTTGGCGCCCATAACCTCCCATCAAACATCCGAGCCCGCCTTGCCGCGAGGCAGGCCCGCCTTGCCGCGAGGCAGGCCCGCCTTGCCGCGAGGCAGGGTTCAATTGGCCAACAATTTCAGCAAGTTACAATCAATTAAAGTTAGCAACTTCCCGGCCTTATTGACGATAATATATATGGGAGAAGTTTAGCGAACGTTTATGCTTAAAAAAACCAACATA
>CAZHVX010000065.1:0-1138 GCA_964536295.1 uncultured Pseudomonadota bacterium | reverse complement strand
TAGCAGTTGGCGAATCTGTATCTCAAACCATCGAAATTGTTAATAATGGAAATAATGATCAGCACATTTTGGGGATTAATTTTGACCCAGGTTCAAATGATAGTGGTCACTTTACGATGAGTTCGATCACGGTTGCAGGGGAACCCGTTGAGTATAGTGATCTGATTGTCCCGGCGGGGGAGAGTATTTATCTAACAGTTAAGTATGCGCCTCAGGAGTTTGAAGAAACCTCTGCAAGTTATGGCGGTTGGAAAACCGGCACGGACACGGATGTTGAGGATGAAGAAGATACAAAGATTCAAAGGGCAATTATTATACTTGTCTATGATGAGCCTAGGCCAGGCGTTCTGCAGGTTGAGGTCTTTGGAAAAGCCTTACCAGGCGAGATTGTGCCGGAACCAAATGAGGGCGTAGCAAAATTCAGTGGAGAATATATTATCGATGTTCCGGATCTATTGCCCCAACCAATGGCCCTGACATCTACAGGTGATTTTCCGATTAGCATTGAAGGAGAAAAGGCCACAATCAATATGAATGACCTCCCACATCTTTACATAGTAAAGGAAGAGGATTGGCCAGATGATCCATTGCCCGGGATGATTTTTTCAATCGTCATATCCGGAGTGGAGGGTGTTACGGCAACGGGAACCTTTGATGGATCAAAGATGGAGATTCCAGGTTTGTCATTCAGGGTAAGAGGTGTTCCCGGAAAGGTTACACCAGATCAAATTACACCAGGCTTGCAGGCCGTAGTTGACATAAAGGTCGAAAATATTTCTTTGATTACTACTTCAGAGTACACCGATGGTCAGATATCTATGCAACTTAAAGGAAGACTTCCGGAAAAACCCTCTGAACATGAGGTTTTTAATAACTTTCTCGGTAATAGAGAAGTTATCATAGATATGTCCGGGACCTTGTCAATGCCCGAGTAAAAAGGGCCTCTTTTTAAAATAAAAATCCCTGCCTGCCGGCAGGCAGGCCTGCAAATCAATCCATTCGATGCATTCCGTGCTAACGCCCGGGATTTACTCAGGATTGATCCTGAGCAGAGCGGTTCCCTCTACCCCATTTCAACGGGGGTAGAGGGAACCGAAGTCGAAGGATCAAGCATTTATCGATTTCTGCGCCAGTTTGG
>CAZHVX010000064.1:0-10696 GCA_964536295.1 uncultured Pseudomonadota bacterium | reverse complement strand
GGCGGACGAAGAATCCAGTAAATTCAATTTGTTAGCTCTGGATCCCTGCCTGCGGTAGGCAGGCTTCATTCGCCTTTGGCGAATTCAGGATGACAAAACGTATTTTCCACCACTCCCTTTTGATGTGATTAATTTTGCAATTGTCATTCCATCAAAGGGGTACATGTAAGGGGTCCCCTTAGGTGTAGTGGTTTTAGGGGAGTTTGACGTTTTTGGATTTGGCGACTTCAATGGCCTTTTCATATCCGGCATCCACATGACGGAAGATTCCCGTAGATGGATCGAAGGTGAGAACTCGTTCAAGTCTGGCGGCAGCATCTTCTGTTCCATCGGCAACAATGACCATACCCGCGTGTGTGGAATTTCCAATTCCAACACCCCCGCCATTATGGATCGACACCCATGTTGCACCGCATGCGACATTGCCCATCGCATTTAAGAACGGCCAGTCTGCGACGGCGTCGCTACCATCTTTCATAGATTCCGTTTCCCTATTGGGGCTTGCAACAGATCCACAATCCAGATGATCGCGACCAATTACAACGGGCGCCGAAACCTTTCCGGATGCAACCAGATCATTTATGATCTTTCCTGCCTTTGCGCGATCCCCCAAACCAAACCAACAGATTCTTGTCGGTAATCCGATTATAGGAATCTTGGCCTTCGCCTTTTCTATCCAACGATGAAGCAGCTTATCTTCCGAAAATTCTTTGAGAAGGGCTTCATCTATAACCCAGAGATCCTCTGGTTTTCCGGAGAGGCACGCCCATCTAAATGGTCCCTTCCCCTCGCAGAAAAGGGGACGAACATATGCCGGAACAAAACCGGGAAATTTAAAATTACCCTTGGCATCGCGAACCTGGATAACATCTTCGCACTGCCCGCGGATATTATTTCCATAATCAAAAACAATTGAGCCCTTATTTTGAAAATCCAACATCGCCTGAAGATGTATACACATCGCCTCCTTGGATTTTTTGCGATAACCATCGGGATCACTTTCAAGCGCTTCATTTATCTCGTCGGTTGTTTTTAGTCCTGTTGGAATGTAAGCAGCCAAATCATGCGCGGATGTTTGATCCGTTACAACATCGGGAACAATTCCACGTTTTAAAATCTCTGGATGAATTTCTGCCGCGTTTCCAACCAGACCGATCGATAAGGCCTCACCATTTTTACATGCACCCTGAACCCAGTCCATTGCCTCATCCAGATTGTCTGTCATCTTGTCACAATAACCCTCTTTTACCTTTTGCTCAACGCGCTCGCGCCTCACCTCCACAACCAGGGCAACGCCTTCATTGAAGGTAACGGCCATTGGTTGCGCCCCACTCATCCCGCCAAGCCCGGCGGTCAAAACCCACTTACCCTTGAGCGTTCCATTAAAGTGTTGGTTGGCAAGCTCGGCCAGGGTTTCATATGTGCCCTGCAGGATCCCCTGCGTTCCGATATAAATCCAGGAACCCGCCGTCATCTGTCCATACATCATAAGGCCCTTCTGATCGAGTTCATCGAAATATTTTTGAGTTGACCACTTCGGAACGATATTTGAATTTGCAATCAAAACACGCGGCGCGTCTTTATGGGTTTTAACTACGCCGACAGGTTTCCCTGATTGCACAAGTAACGTTTCATCCGCTTCAAGATTTTTTAATGCGCTAATAATTTTATTATACTCATGCCAATTTCTAGCGGCTCGACCAGCTCCACCGTAAACAATCAACTGCTCCCAATCAATTGCCACATCCGGATGAAGATTGTTCATCAGCATCCTCATCGCCGCCTCGGCCTGCCAACATTTGCAACTGAGCTTATTTCCGGTTGGCGCATAGATTGGATCACTTGGTTTCTCTTCCATATACATCGGTCTCATACGAGCTCCTTCTCTTTATTGGCCAAAAACTCAATTATCTTTTGAATTACTGCTTTAAGCTTCAATTCCAAACCTGCAAGCTCCGTTTCACCAAACAAACCCGAAAGTTCGTTTGTCAATTTTGCCGAAGAAATTTTGCCAACCTCTTGTTTAAGCTCTACAGCGAATTCACTTATTTGCATTTTCTTTCTGGTTTTTAATTTTGGCAGACGGGATTCCACTTTTTCAAGCCTTATTTTTAAGGTCTCAAGATCCGGTTTAATACCTAAAATTTCAAAGATATAATAAACATCATAAAGATCTCTATAAAGTCTCCTTTCGTTCCATGCCGCCAGCTTGTGAGAAAGAGCAACATCCATGCTCATAATTTGAATGATCCTGCTAAGCAATCCTTCTTTGTTTGCAATCGAGCTTGTTGACATCGCCATAGCTCTGCACTCTTTGGCAACACTGGCCTCAATCTGCGCCGATACCCCTGCCACATTTATTTGAACCCTTATAGCCTCCGAATTCATACTCTTCCTGATTTCTGCATTGGGGATCTCACCCAATATTTTATCCAAACCCTTTTCAATCTCTTTCTTCGAATTGAATGGAACAAAGACATAATCAAGATCATTGGTGTTCCTTGGACAATTGACAAGCCTTAAGGCCATGCCCCCTTTGAGTATGGCGTGCCTGTCAAATTCCTCTGCAATCCTGTGCATAAGCCACACAAAAACCGAATCAGTCGTTATTTTTTGTGGAAATGAAATACTCATAAACCTCGCTTCTTTAAAAAATTCTCAACGAATTTAACAAACTTCGGATTTTTATATTCAGATAAATATTTATTTAGAACTTTTTTATCTATGAATTCAAGATTCATATCTGAATAGATATCAAAATAGAAAGCAAGTCCTTTATTGTAAAAATAAAGCGTATCCAAAACCGCCTTTTCCTTTGTAGCAAAATTTACACCGCTTCTATTTTCAAAACCGAAGAAGAGTTTGTTTGAAACCCCTAACTGTGTGACGGTAAATTTCTCGAATTTATATTCCCTCTTTTTCCCGATTTTAATAGCTCTGATCGTATTATTGGGAATTGTGCCGATGATCATATCACGTGCCAGAACTGCTTCAAAACTAATATAAGAATTTGCACATAGCTTCTGGCTTACCACGGTAAGATCAAAATGTTCGGTTACATATATCTCTCGCGTGAACCGCTTGATGATTTTTGAAGCCTCCAAGCTTGCAAGCCGCCGATATAAGATGTTTATATCTTCAGTTGGAAATATGGCCTTGATATCCGAAAGCGTAAAAACTCCTCGCATATCTTGGTTAAATTCTTCGATTATCTTTAAATCTTTCAATATGTTATTCATACAGACACATATTATACAATTTATGCAAATATCTGTCCATATGTTTTTATGTCCATTTTCATTAAATTCTTGACAAAAAAAAGCTTTTTAGCGGTGGACATTATACACACTTCATTCTCGCACTAAAGTACGGGGTTTTAGGGTGTGGAGATAAAAATTAAAAAAATCTGGATGCAGAAATCATGTAAACATCATCCTTGCCGGCTTTCACCACATCCGGTTTCTGAACGATCTGAATCAATGGAATGCCTCCAAGCTTTTTAGCGTGAAATTTGTTGTGCGATGCTATTTCCTCATCCGACAACTTCGCCTCAACCAAAAGGTAAGGAAAATCATCACGGGTAATTAGAAAATCTGTTTCCTTTCCATCGCGCGTTCTTATAAAAAACAGATCAAATTTATACTTTGTTGCACTGGACCAGATACTTACCCTGCTCTTAAGCTCACATGCTACGTAATTTTCAAACCGTTTCGCAGGATCATCAACCTGTGACCAGTCAAAAAAGTAAACCTTATTTTCTTTTTTGATTCCACGATTTATTTTCTTCGAGTATGGATGGACCCTAAAAATAACATAGGTCAAAACCAATGAATTTACATAGCTCCTGACGGCGTTATAACTCACTTCCATATCTTCTTTAAGGGAATTAATTGAAAGTGGTGAACCTACGCGTACTGGCAGAAGTTTCATCAATGTTATAACATTTTCCAGATCATGAATTTTAGTGAGGTCCCTTAGATCATCCTTGACCAGCGTATCGATATAGGCATCGTGCCAGTTGGAACTGAACACCTCATCACCCTTAAGCAGCGGCTCCGGAAAACCGCTAAATTCTAACATGTGTTTAAAATCATTTTGATATGATGTATCACTGATATTTTCTTCGATAAATGAGGCTGCATCGTTTGCGGGAAATGTTTTTTTCTTACCCGTCAGTTCCATCAACATCACAGGAAGTAAACGGAACATAAAATATCTGCCGGAAAGACTATCGCCGGATTTTCTAAAATGATCCAGCCTCGCACTCCCCGTCACTATAAAGTTATATTTTTCTTCGAAGGAATCAAAGGCATCTTTTAGGATATCTTTCCATTTGGGATATTTGTGAATTTCATCAAAACATATCCATTTTTTATCTTTGGATTTTATACCTATTGCATCGGCATTATAAAAATACGGATCTGTTTTAAATCTATCCTTCACCCCGCGTTTATCCCAGTTGTAATAAAGCTCAACGCACCCATTTTCTTTCAGCCATTCCTTGGCCAGGGTTGTCTTTCCAACCTGTCTTGGACCGGCAATAAAGCGCATCTGTCTTCCAAATAATTCGTCAAAACATATGTTATAGAGGGTTCTTTTTATCATGTGGCCAATTTTAGCCATATAGGTAAATTTGTCAAGACTTTTTCACCTATACAGATAAGATTGGCACTTTTTATATATCATTCAAAAACTTCAGGCATTCTTCCTTGTCCCACAGTTCACATTTTACGGAAGAATAATCTTTTGAAAATTCGGTCAGCCCGCGGCCATTCTTACGTTCTCCGGACTTTATCTCTATGGCAACTGTCTTACCCGGCGTCTTTATGACATAGTCGACCTCAAAATTTCCCTTTTTCCAATAGTAAAGCTCCCCGCCCATTTTCCACGACAGATGGGCGCCGACAAGAGATTCAAAGACGCGGCCATACCAATTGCTGTCAGATAGCAAACGCCCTTCCGGCTGATACGCACTAACAAGCGCGGGATTCAAGATTACAATTTTCGGACTGGAGGCCTTGGTTTTTAAATGCGAGCCGCTATATTTTTCGAGGCAAAGTATTAAAAAACATTTTTCAAATAAACTCAAATAATGCTTAATCGTAGCCGCATTTCCCCTGCCCTGCACCTGTCCCAGTAGCTTCTGAAGGCTCACTACCTGTGCCGGATAGCCCATTATCATCTCAAAGGTCTGTCTGAACAGTGCAGGATTTGCAACCATCTGACTACCAAGGATGTCACGACTCAAAACCGGCTCAATGATGCTGTTGAGTATGTAATTTTTCCATCTGGAAAAATCGCCCGCAAATTCCGCCGCACCGGGATAGCCGCCGTAACAAAGATATTTATTAAGATCCCATTTGAAATATTCTTTACATTCCTTAAATGTCCAATGGCTTGCATTAACAAGTTCAAACCTGCCGGCAAGGCTTTCGGTCAGTCCCTTATTAAGGTATAAACTTGATGATCCAAGTAGTAAAATTTTCAAATTCCCTTTTCCACGTTCCTTATCAAAAAATATCTTTATCTGCTCACTCCAGCCGACAACCTTTTGGACCTCATCTATGATAAATAATGTGTTGGGACCAAGGCTTGCCGCCTTTTCCCAGTTCCATCTTATCCACTCTGCCGTTGGAGGGGTCGGGCCATCCGCCGAAATCATCAGTTTCGGGCCCTTCCATTGTTCAAATATTGCCTGTGCCGCAGTTGACTTGCCAACCTGTCTGGGCCCTATAAGTACCTGGATTAACGGAGTCTTTTCCTTCAATCGTTCAGTTAAAATTTGTTCGTATGATCTTGTTAGTTTCATATCATGATTTTATGAGATTCATCTCACAAAATCAAGAAAATAAATTAAAAACTTGACAAAAAAAAGGCTTTTTATGCGACAAGAGGAAAAGACAACCAAAATCATCGAAGGAGGCAAATTATGGCCGTCAACAAATGTGAATCGGAAGAACGCTTATATGAAAGGTCCAGAGAAATTTATGGAGATACAAAGGAAGCCTACGTAAACCTACTTGTGAAAGCTATTAGGGCAAAAACAAAATGTGATAAATTCTGGGGATTATTTTCCTTATCATGTTTAACGGGATTAACCACGCAAACCAGAATTGACCGCGAACGCAGTGCTAGAGATTCGATACAAAGAGCGTCACTTGTGATGGATGGATCCCTGGAAAACTATCTGGCTTGTCTTAAACTCAGCCGGGAGTAAACATACCTTTTAATATTTACCAATTCGGAACTCATTCCCTATGAGTAGCACTTTTAAGGAGTGATGTTTATGAAAAAAATTTCAAGATTTTCATCCCATGTATATTTCGGTTCTTTCGTATTTAACTGCAAAGGCAGGGAGAGGGAAGTTCGCCTTTGGCGGACGGGGTAAGGATATGTTAAGGAACCTCTGAAAAATTACATTAAGCACCTTGTTTGTCATTCTGAGTGATATTAAAGCGCCCGCCAGAGGCGGGTCAGCCTCCGGCTGAAAGAATCCCGTTTGTTCAGTGTTCACGCGGGATCCTTCGGCTTTGCCTCAGGATGACACACAGTGAAAATAGCTTTAATGCGTCAAAACCTTAATTTTTCAGAGGTTCCTTAAATTAAAATTACACCTACAATATGTGAAATGTTATAAAAGTCTTTTTTCTTATATTTTAGTGATGGCACTTGCGGGGAATTTAATATATATTTCTCTATGGCGATAAAAATAAAAGCCTTTATAATCACTATTGTTTATGTTTAAAGATCACTACCACGAGAGAATGCCTAGTAAAGTCAAACACTTGTTCAAACCGGAGCAAATCAGAGATCTTAAAAGGGCTTTCTATAATGATTTCAAAATGTCCAAATTGATAGAGGGACTATCGGCGGATATCTCTGTTATCCCAAGGTTCATTCCGCAAGATTACTGGCACATAGTTGAAAAGTCATGCACGGCATTGACCGAACTGATCTTGAAAATGTTATCCCTTCCCCCAAAGGAGATACAAAAATTTTTAATTCCAACTCCGATTACAAATTTTCTGATAAAGGAACTTGGTGTATTAAAACAACACAACAAAAGATTAACCGGTGGCTTGAGGTACGATTTTGCAATCGAGGGAAAGCTGTCCCCGGATAATCCGCCAAAGCTCTTGGAGGTAAATGAAATCGGCGTTGACGGGATGAGCCGCGCGACCCACATCTGCGAAACGATCCTTAAACTTCATCCCAAACTTTCCGATTATATTGTTCCCAAAAGCCCATCTGATGAAGAGATAAAAAATCTCTCCCGACTTGGAAAAAATATATTGAGGATTCAATACAATCTTTATAATTGGGAAGAACAGGTTCTTCATTCAAAGGCGAACGGGATAATCGATCTTACAATGGTGTCTCCAGCCCGCTTCAAATTACCGATAAGTAAGAGATGCACGCTTCTTAACAAATCCAGGATCTACACCAAAAACGGGGCACTGCACGCGGGGTGCAGGGATAAGGCATTCAACGGATACATGGTATCCTATGCACTGGAGTACAGCGATTATCTGGAGGCAAAAAACCTCTTTAAGACATTGGTTAAATCGAGGGCAAAAAACTACAACCCATTTATTACCGGATTAATGGGACCAAAATCCAGCTTGATTACACTTAGAACATTCAAAGATGCTTTTTTAAATGGAGTCGACTCAAGACTGCTCGACAAGGTAATACCCGAAACATTTTTGCTTCACGAAATAACTCATGAGGTTACAAAACGTCCTCAGGATTTTGTGTTGAAGGAGATCGATGGACTTGGTGGCGAGGGAGTTTATATTGGACGTGACATTCTAAAAAAACTTCGCAAAATAAAAGATCCAAAACGCTGGGTTGTACAGGAAATTGTCAAACTAAATACAATTGATGTTGATGGAATACTATCACGCCGAAAGAAAGTAATAGCCGACCTTGGTGTTTATGTTCACTATGATTGGGCGAATGGTAAACTCAGCCACCTCAGCGTATCAGGCGCTATCACACGTGCAAGCAACAAAAGCCGGAAGGTGAATGTAAATCTTGGAGGCTTACAAGTCCCTGTAATGATCCTTAAAAATTAATTGAACCACAAAGACACTAAGTCACCAAATCTTATTATGGGAATGGTGAAAAATGCTATTTTTCCCAGGGTTGTCATTCCCGCGAAAGCGGGAATCCAGTGATTTCAAGATGTTATGGATCCCCGCTTTTGCGGGGATGACAGAAACAGCCATTTTTCACCACTCCCTTTATTCAATTACTAGCCTCAAAGTCACGAAACCATAAATCTTTTAGTGACTTTGTGTCTTAGTGGTTAAATTAGTTTTTCATATTTTTTGACGGCGAGGATGGTCATCACAAGCCAAAGCACAATTCCAAATCCAACTAGATAAAAAGCAGATGCATTCAATATATTAACGACAAATATAATGATAAATGCTGCGATGGCCTTTGCAGCTCGATATATAAAAACATCAATAAACGTCTTCCCCTGGAATTTCTCCGCCACACTTAGGGGGATGTAAAACATCTCCTTTGCCGACCTAAAGATTGAGTAATCAAAGGATTTAGCGGCAACAAACAATATCGCAATAAAAATCAGCGCTGGATTAATCAGCGCCAGCCCAAAAAGCAATATTATAGTTATAATTATTGAATAGTGTGTTTTCTTTACACCTAAATATTTCAACGTAAGTGGCGCACCGATCATACTTAATATAAACGTTACTACCTGAATATATAAAAAGGTTTTGCCATAGAGGGTCGTCTGGATATCAACGGATGAAGATTGCTTATCCAAAAATATATTATAAAGGTAATATACTCCATTAATATACAATTGAGTTGCCAGGACAATCATACCTATTATTAGCAAATAACGTGATCTTACAAGGTGGGTCAACCCACCAAAAAATGATTTTGATGAAAGCTCTTTTTCCATCTTAAATGCATCTTTTAGGTCTACACGACCACTCATAATTTTTAGTAAAAAGAGAATTGATATTACGAACAAGCCTAACGATATCGTATTAAAATAAACCATATTTGTTGCACCAAGTGTCGGCGTAAGCCAAGTAACAAGGCCATTTCCCACAAATGATGCCAGGGAACCAACAACTAGAAAAACACCATAATATTTCTTGGCCTCTTCTGAATTGAAAATAGTATTTGATATGCTCCAGAATTGTTCAACCAAAATTACTATGTAAACATCTGACCAGGCGTAGTATAAAAAAGCAACCCATTTAACTTTTCCTATTACATTTGCCAACACAACACTAAACAATGCAACAAAGATAAAAAACTTATAACACAGGCTTAAAACGTTTTCTCTTTTACTAAGCCAGTTATAAAAGTTTACTGCAACCAACGCCATCACTGCGGAACCTATCATAGCATATGACAATTTATCAGAGCCATAAGCCTTATTGAAGAATGGGGCAGCAGAGGTTCTTAAGAATGGATAACTAAGTAATCCAAAAAATGCGGCAGCACATAAGTTAAGAACAACCGGTATTTTTGATTTCATATATACCTCGCAAAAGAATCTTCTTATACATCACCCTGCCCTTCATTCAACCTATATTGTCACTAAAGGTTCCTAAAAAAGGGGACCCCTTTTTTAGGAACCTTTGTTTTTTTATTTAAATAAATGCATAAATTTATGCACCGTATAATTCCATATGACGACCCATCTACAATATATTGCATAATAATATGCATAATCCAAATTCTTGCAAGCTTTTGATATACTTGCGTTTGGCGGTTATGCGGCCACAATCGTATAATTTTTCTTGCAATTTCCTTTAATTCGGGCTTTAATTTGCGACGCGATGAGGGAACTTTAAAAGGGGGCCCAAGATGCCGAAACTAAGACAGATTCCGTCGACACCAAATGAGGTGAAAGTTCCTGTCATAACCTTCAAGAGAGAGAATCTCCACGAAAGTAGCAAGTTGGGTGGCGAGCCATGGATGGATCGTGATGTGCTTCTTGATCAATCACTTCTACCCAACCCCAAAGATGGCTTTGCCAATGCAATCCTTAAGGTTGTCGGTAAACCAAGGTTAAAGGAAGGTGTATTTAAGTATATACCTGAAATCGTACAGGATGTTTTCGTCAGGGCAGATCAATTCACGATGACAAATACCTTTTACTGGCTTGATCATGGAATGCGCAATGCCTTTAAGATAGGATATCCCATCTACGAGCAAAAAGTAAATATTAACACCTGTACGATGGTAAATGCATGGTTTTCACTTTCCACAAAAGAAATCACTCTCTGCACACCTACATCCCCGGATGCGGATGTTCCATTACACGAATACGGCCATCGCCATCTTTACGAAGCACGCCCGGATTTTTTCAAATCGGATAATAAGGATGCCTTTCACGAATACTACGCGGACGAATTTGATAAAACGGCCATGTTTGATCGTGAAATCGGTGAAAGCACCATGTATCACATATATGGTGCAAGTGCCCCGATAGAGAAGATTGACGCGGGCTTAAGAACCCTTGCTGATGCAAGAAAAACCAAATATCACGATTTCATGACCTCAGAACCGCACAGAAGGTCACTGCCCTTTAGTGGTGTCATTGAAATATTATTTGATGATTTAACTGATCCAAAGGGTGACTTTCAGATATCTGAATACGATGCATGGCAATTCCGCTCTCATCTCGTCAAAAACTCTGTTA
>CAZHVX010000063.1:0-10871 GCA_964536295.1 uncultured Pseudomonadota bacterium | reverse complement strand
GCAGCGGTTGCAATATAATCCGCGATCAGAATCTCCAAAATTTCCCTATCCCTGGATTTCAGTTCCATTAATTTTTACCTTTAATCGCAAACAGCCCCCCCCCTGAAAAACTATTCGTCTGTCATCCTCGCGAATGCGGGGATCCAGTCTTTTTAATAATTTCTGGATTCCTGCCTCCGCAGGAATGACATAAAAAGAGTTTTTTTCAAAGGTTACAAATAGTTAGTGAGGGGGAAACTAACAATTGGCTGAATCTTTGTCAATATTTAAGGAAATTCTAATAACTAGGCTATTTTTGAGCAATAAGTATAGATACTACATCCCAGATCTTAAAATCCTTGCAGTAGTCTTTCTCTATATCACATTTTAATCGATCCGAAACAATTGTAAATCCTGAAAATAAGTCTTCAATCAGATCAGATGTTAGATAGGTAAAAGTTTTTTCACCCCCTGCTTTTGATATAGTTGACATTATTTTATCAAAAACCTTTTTCTTGGAAGCGTTCTCTAAAAAGTAGTCCATCACTATCACAGATCCTTTACTGGATAATTGACTTAGCTTATTAATAATATTTTTCAGCTTATCAAATGGAACATAGTAAGATATACCCTCTAATATAAACATCGTTGGTCTATTCCAATCCCATCCCTCAACATTGAATTCTAATTCGTCTGATAGAAGATCTATGGGAACGTATTGGACGCTTGGGTGCAATTTTTCAATTACCCCATCATCTACCAACCTTGAAATAAATTCCTTTTTAAAGTCTATCATCTTTGGAAGGTCCAATTCAGCATATCTTTGAAGGCCAAATGAATCGGGATGTCTATATGGAAACGTATTTAGCCCGGCGGCTATATTCATCACCTGATTTATACCGCGGTCATTGATATATTCAGATATCTTATCCTCAATGTATCTATTCCGGATACATATTTCACGTCCAACGCCAGGATAAAGTTTAAGCCATTCATTTGCGAGCGCAACTCCATCTTCTGCTACAAAATATTTAGCTAAGGTATCACCACTTAAATCCTCTTCGAGCGATCTAAGGTAGGCTACCCCTTGGGCGGATGGACTTGTTTTCTTCATAACTATTTCAGATAAATTAGGGTTTCTTCGGTTTCGCCATTTAAAATGGGAGTGGTGAAATATGGCACAAAACGTTTTCCCTCAAAAACTTAACAGCTCCTCAACCTCAGGTTTATCCAAGTCCATCACATGCGGGATGCCACTGATTTTGGCAGCTTCCGGTGTAAGGGAACCAAGGTCATTTCTGCTTATAAATTCAAGTTTGAATTTTCTGCAACCAGCCATAAGCTGCCTAAGCCCCTGCCCCAACCGTTCGTAATAAGTAAAAAGACCTAAGGCGCCAGTGGGGATTTTTTCAAATTCCTTATCACCAAATTCTTTACGTAACTCTGCAGCAGTCACAAATATCTCATCTTTTGTTTGGCCGAATCGTTCAATATAAACCGGCACTAGATTTTCATCGATCCTCTTCCCGATTGTTTTACCAACCATGACGGCAGCAATTGGTGCGCGCGCCATACCGATCATCTTGACAAACGGTGCTCCAAGCGCAAGCCCCTTAAACATCTGATCCTCAAAAGAAAAACCTCCGGCTACAGTTAAAGCAGGAATCTTATGTCCCTTGTCGGATAGTTGTTTTGCATATTTGTAAAGCAGTGAGTGAAGCTCAACAGGAGGCATACCCCACTCATTCATCATCCGCCACGGGCTCATCCCTGTGCCGCCACCGGCACCATCAACAGTAAGCATATCCAACTTGCATTTAGTTGCAAATCGCAGGGCCCTAGCCAGATCTGCCGGCCTGTACGCTCCGGTTTTTAGAAAAACATACTTAGCGCCTGCTTTTCTCAATTCTTCAACTCGTTTTGCAAACGACTCTTCATCAACCATTCCCACGCGCGAATGTCTTTCAAACTCCTTGAACATTCCTTTTTCAAAGGCGTTGATGACGTTTTTATCCATGGGATTTGGAAGTACTACGTAACCACGCTCATATAACAACTGGGCCTTTGCCAGATCCTTAATTTTCACCTCACCGCCTATATTCTTCGCCCCTTGCCCCCATTTAAGCTCTACAATTTCTACACCAAGCTCACGGATTCCGTACTCCTGAACACCAAGCCTTGTATCCTCAATATTTGCTTGAAGAATTATTGCACCATATCCGTCCCTCTGATTATCTTTAAAAAGATTCACGCGACGCTTGAGGTCAACGGTGTCGATTACTTTACCATTTTTAATGACCGCTTCAGGATCCATACCTACAACATTCTCACCTATCGTGAGTCCGGTGCCAGCCAGCGCTGTTCCTATGGCAAGCCCTTCCCAGTTGTTCTTTGCGATATTGGTAGAGCCTATTCCCGGTATAACAATAGGTAATTTAAATTTTATTCCATTATCGTGACCTATTGAGACGCCAACATCTGCATTTGGAAAGACTGCCTTATCGCTGTCCGCCTCTATCCCCTGAGCTCCTACAACCCCACTCATTATATTGAAGTGGGAATAATCCACAGGGTAATCCTTTTCCGCTGCGGTTGTAATCACACCAAAAGGCTGTGGATAGATAACCTCATGCCCCCTGTATGCTGATTTTCCGATTTCACACATACCTATACAACCGTCTACGCATGTTACACACATTCCTGAATTCGGAGTAACGGAGCCTTCAGTTCGATTCTTTGTTAATGTTGCTGCTGAAGTATTAACCCTTGAAAAAGACATAAGATTTCCTCCCTAATATTATCGTCATCCTAAGCGAAGGCTTAGGATCCAGCCTTAATTAATTTTTCTGGATCCCCGCCTTCGAGACTGTGTCACAATGCTTTTTTTATGTCATCCCTGCGCAGGCAGGGATCCAGAATTTATTGAAATTACTGGATTCCTGCCTTCGCAGGAATGACAAAAAAGTGAAAAAACCCTATTGTGACACAGCCTCTTCGCGGGGATGACATCATAGTATAGTTAGCTATTTTTTATCCTTTATAATCTCACACGCGACGCATGGTTCCATATAACACATCATATCGTCGAATGAATTTTTCTCCAAACAAGGTGCCGAAAGATTGGCACAGCCACCACATATAACTTTATCAGGTTCGTTGTATGTACATCGAAGTGTGCAGGCGGGACATACATAGAGACATCCGCCACAGTATCTACAGTCATCCGATTTTATATCGAATGGCGTCCCTATACTTCGATTAGTACCGCGTCCTCTGAACCCTATAGCACCGGCCATCATTTGTTCACTGCACATGCGAACGCAAAGACCACAGAGTATACAATCTTCATGCTCCTGCTTAAAACGTTGTTTACGAACCTCATAGGCCGCTGCCAAATCTTGTATGATCTTGGACTGCGGGCATGAGGCCAAAAGTAGCTCAATGATCATCTTCCTTGCCTTGACAACGCGCTTACTAGCGGTCCTAACCTTAAGACCTTCTTGCGCCAAATATGTGCACGATGTTACCAGCTTTGATTTTGGAGCCTCCCCAATTTCAACCACACACAAACGACACGCTCCGTACGGTGTCAACCCCTCGAGATGACAAAGCGTAGGGATAGGAAAACCAAGTGTTTCTGCAGCTTCCAAAAGTGTCGTTCCCTTTTCAACCTGTATTTCCAATCCATTGATAATAAGGTTAATCATTATTTCACCTCTACGGCTTCAAATTTACAAACCGAGTTGCACGCACCGCATTTGGAACACTTCTTCGGATCAATGACATGTCGCTTCTTCTTTTCACCGGATATTGCATTTTCCGGACAGGCTCTAAGGCAAAGACCGCAGCCGATACATTTTTCATTAATTTGAAAAGTAATTAAGGGCCTACAAACACCTGCCTGACAATGGTGATTCTCAATATGATCTATATATTCATCCCGAAAATATTTGATTGTGGAAAGCACCGGATTTGCCGCCGTTTGTCCCAATCCACACATAGTGGTGTCCCTGACTGTTTCACCTAGTTCCTCAATAAGGGATAAATGTTGAACCGTACCTCGCCCGCTTGTTATATCGTCGAGAAGTTCATGTAAACGCTGGATGCCCTTGCGGCAGGTGAAACATTTTCCACATGATTCATCCTTAAGGAAATTCACGAAAAACTTGGCCACATCGACCATGCAAGTGCCCTCATCCATAACAATCATACCACCGGAGCCCATGATTGCGCCTGCCTTTGTAAGGCTATCGTAATCAATTGGCAGATGAAACATATTCTTTGGAATACATCCCCCCGATGGACCACCTATCTGAACGGCCTTTATCTTTTCTTTTCCTATAGAACCGCCGCCAATATCGTATACAATCTTGTCGATGGTAATGCCCATAGGTACTTCTACCAATCCCGTATTTTTGATCTTACCAACCAAGCTGAATATCTTGGTGCCGGCATTGTTTTGCGTGCCTATCTTGGCATATGCCGAAGCACCCTTTTTGATGATGATAGGAATATTTGCCCACGTTTCAACATTGTTAATGACGGTCGGACATTTATTTATACCTCGTTCAACTGGAAATGGAGGTTTCTGCGAAGGCTCGGCCACTTTTCCCTCAATAGATTTGATAAGTGACGTTTCCTCTCCGCATACAAATGCGCCGGCACCTTTTACAATCTTCAGATCAAAGGAAAAGCCCGTCCCCAAAATATTTTCACCAAGAACTCCAAATCCATAGGCCTGTCTTATAGCTATAACCAGATGCTTAATGGCCAAAGGATATTCAGCACGTATATAGACGATCCCCTGCGTTGCCCCCGTGGCATAGGCTCCTATTAACATCCCCTCTATTACACTGTGGGGATTACCTTCCATCACGCTTCGGTCCATATAGGCCCCGGGATCACCTTCGTCAGCATTACAAACCAAATACTTTTCCCTACTGCCGTCTTTTTCGGCCAGAAATTGCCACTTAACACCTGTTGGAAATCCTGCGCCGCCTCGCCCCCGAAGACCGGACCTCTTTACCTCTTCGACCACCTCTTGCTGACTCATTTTTGAAAGCGCCTTGACCAGTGACGAATATCCACCTATTTCAATATAGTTGTATATCCGAATCGGATCTACCTTTTCATTGTTTGACATTATGGAACGAGTCTGGGATTTGAAAAATGGAAGGTCTTCCTGTGCCTTTATTACCTTTCCCGTATCGGGATGCTTTGGCAATAATTCCTTTACTACCTTGCCTTTCATAGTTGCATCAATAATTTTGGGGACATCCTCAGCTTTAACCTTCGGGTAGAAGACTCTGGTTGGCTCGACAAGTATAGAAGGTTCCATCTCACAAAAGCCATGACAACCTGTTATTCGAATATGAATTTTTTATACGATATTATGTTCTAGAATATATCTCTTTGAAACGCGCATGAGATCGTTTATTCCGCTCGCCTGACCACAGGTGCCAGCGGAAAATACCAAGGTTGGCACTGCCATGCTCTTGTCGGTAATAACTCGAGCCTGCAAATCATTAAACTCTTTAATGTTTTCTATCTTAATCATGAATGCGTTCCTTTAAAAAATACCGCCACTCAGATGCAACATTTGTGCGCGACATCCGCGCCTTGAACAAATCTGCAGAATTCCACCACCAGACACAACTAATAGGAACATAGGCGCACCACATTCCGCACAGTTGGATCCGCCAAGAAGTTCGCTGTGGCAATGAGGACAAAAATAATTTCCCACAACACCCTTTGGCCGGTCATATTCACTTTCCATATTATGACTTCCATGTAGAGAAGAAAGCCTGATCCAACCATGCTTTCTCTCAAAAGAAATCGTCATTCGAATAGAAGGATAACCATCGACAAGGTGTTGTGAATCCATCAACGAGTGATTGCACCTTGGACAGCTGACCTCTAATGGAATAGCCTTTTCATCCTTTATCAATTCAATACCTTCTTTTTCTTCTTTTACTTCTTTGATCTTATCAATTATGTTGTTTACTTGTGAAGGCGATACCTGTGAAAAATAACGTCCATCAGCCAACACAATCGGTCCAAGCGCGCATGCGCCCAGGCAAGCAACGGTCTCTAGTGTAAACTCTTTGTCTGCCGTAGTTTCTCCGGGTTTGATTCCCAACTTTTTCGAAAACGCCTCGGCAATTGCAGAAGCCCCCCTCACATGACAGGCCGTTCCTAAGCATACAAAAACAAGATGCTTTCCACGCGGTTTCATAGTGAAGGCCTTGTAAAATGTCGCCATACCATACAGATTTACCAGCGAAATACCCATTTTTTCTGCTACCAATTTAAGAGCAACTTCCGGTAAATAGCTGTATTTTATCTGGATGTCTTCGAGGATTGACATCACACCTCCAAGGTTACCCCTATGCCTTTCTATTATCGTTTCTATGTTTTTGGGATTTATTGTATCGCTGGCATCCATAAAAATTTTTCCTAACAGCTTCTCACCTTCAAGGTTAAGCAACTCCGTTAGTTTGATCTGTTGCAATCTTTTGGATCCACCAAAAGCAAACAAAGAATTCTATATTTAAACCTGGATTCTTTGCCCATTTCAAGCGGACTCATAATGATCTAAAAAAACAAAAAAACAATACAACCATTTAAAAAGTTGGTATTTATCAGGCAGTTACAAACTGCCATCCTGATGAATGGAAAATAGATAACATGTTAAACTTTAAAGGCAAGTTAAAAAGGGGGTTTTATCCGGTGCCTGGCACAAAATTAAAAGATTATCATTTTAACCACTAAGACACAAAGCCACCAAGGATTTTATGGCTTGATGGTTATATTGTTAAATGGCTATGGGTACTCAACAATTTAACTATTTAGCAATTAAACAATAAAAAACTTAGTGGCTTCGTGTCTTTGTGGTTTAATTTTATACTATTAACATAGAAATATCGGCGGCGGGGGCGGAGTGGGTTATGGCACCCACGGAGATATAATCTACACCTGTTTTGGCATAATCAGCCACATTTTGAAGAGAAACATTCCCTGAGACCTCAAACTTTACATCACCTTGGCGCAGGGTTATCGCGTTTTTGATTGTATCCAGCGACATATTATCCAGCATGATTATATCAATGCCACTTTGGATAGCTTCCCTCACCTCGTCCAAATTCTTTGTCTCCACCTCAATTTTGATTTTGAAATCCTTGCGATGATTCTTTGCAAGTACGATCGCCTTTGAGATGGACCCTGCAGCGGCTATGTGATTGTCTTTAATTAGATACTGATCATACAATCCAACCCGATGGTTTATTGCGCCACCCATCTTGACCGCATATTTTTCCAAGGCACGATATCCCGGTAAGGTTTTACGCGTATCAAGAATTTTCGTATCGGTATCTTTAACTGCTTCTACAAATCGATTAGCGTAAGTAGCAATTCCGGATAGGTGTTGTAAAAAATTAAGCGCGGTCCGCTCCCCCTTCAACATGGATGATAACTTACCCTCTATATCAAGGATAAGATCGCCATTATTTACATAATCGCCATCCTTGAAGTAATCTACGAACTTGATATCACTATCTACCGTCAGCAAAACTTCTCTAAATATATCGATCCCCGCCAAAACCAGATCCTGTTTGGCCTTCAAGATAGCCTTGCCCTGTTTTTTTGGATCAATACAGGCCTCGGTTGTAATGTCACCGAAGCCGATGTCTTCGGTTAGGGCTGATTGAATTAATGGTTGGATATCATTTTTCATTATATATATTTCATCATTCTGAACGTTAACGATGGAAACCGTGTGTAGACTCTGGATTCTTCGGTCGTTTCACTCCCTCAGAATGACGTCATCGTGCGTCATCCTGAACGTTAGTGAAGGATCCCGTGTCCTTCGCTGGATCTTTCACTTTGTTCAAGATGACACACTTCTAAATAATTTCTAATTTCTCCAAAGACTCTTTTAACTTCGCACGCCTTGTTTCAGCTTCTGATAATTTTGCTTTTTCTTTTTCGACCACTTCCTTTGGGGCCCTATCAACAAAACTCTCGTTAGAAAGTTTCTTTCCAAATATTTCACATTCTTTTTCTGCCTTCGCAATTTCCTTTGTCAAACGATCCTTCTCTGCCTCGATGTCAATCAATCCAGCAAATGGAATAAACACTTCGACATCATTAACCAATGCCGTTGCAGCCGGAATATTTCTATCGATAGAATTCAACAATTCAAACTTTTCCAGTTTCGCCTGACTAATAATAAAAGACTGGTTCTTGTTTAAAATTTCCCTTGATTTATTATCTTTAGATACAACCTTTGCTTCAATTTTTTGAGAAGGCTTAACATCATGCTCACCACGTATATTTCTGATTGCAGCGATAATATCCTTAACAAGCTCCAGCTCTAATGCCTCATCGGCAAACTCAGGCTTCTTGGCACTTTTAGGATATTCTTGGAGCATCAACGACTTCACAACGGCATGACCGCAAGTCGGCACGACATTTGATAGTTGTTGCCAAATCTCCTCCGTTATAAATGGCATAACAGGGTGCGCCATGCGCAGAATGCCATCAAGGATCCTTGCCAAATTCCACTGCGTTGCGTGCCTTTGTTTTGGATCAGCATCATTTGACATAATTGGCTTAATGAATTCCAGATACCAATCGCAGAATTCATTCCAGACAAATTTATAAATAATATTTGCAGACTCATTTAACTTGAAATTATCAAGCGCCTCATTGATACCATTTGATGCAACCTGAAAACGATTATATATCCATTTGTCTACAATAGATAGATTTGATTCGCTATCTTCATTTCCATCATAATTCTCTAAATTCATCATTGCAAAGCGCGCAGCGTTCCAAAGTTTGTTGCAGAAATTTCTACCCATTTCAAACTTCTGTTCGCTAAGCTTGATATCCTGACCCTCTGCGGAGAGCGATATCAGCGAGAATCGCATCGCATCTGCACCATATTTTTCGATGATATCCAATGGATCGATTCCGTTCCCCAACGATTTACTCATCTTCCGGCCCACTTCATCAAGAATCGTACCGTGAATATAAACATCCTTAAATGGAACATCATTCATATCATAAAGCCCCATCATAACCATGCGCGCAACCCAGAAAAAGATAATTCCGCGATCCGTTGAAAGAACCGATGTGGGATAAAATTTCTTTAATGTCTTTGTTTTCTCCGGCCACCCCAATGTTGAAAATGGCCAAAGTGCGGATGAAAACCATGTATCCAGAACGTCTTCTTCCTGCTTAAGGTTTACACTTCCGCATTTTGGACATTTGGTTGGTTCGATCTTGGAAACTATTGGTTTACAATCTTTGTTTTCACAATACCAAACCGGGATTCTATGGCCCCACCAAATCTGACGTGAAATGCACCAGTCACGGACATTCTCCAGCCATTGCAGATAAAAGCTTTCCCAACGATCCGGATGAAATTTAACCTTTCCTTTTTTGGTGGCCTTAATCGCTATTGAAGCAAGCGGCTTCATCTTAACAAACCATTGATCTGAAAGATAAGGCTCGATAACGGTATGGCATCTGTAACAATGCCCAACCGCATGCTGATGTTCCTCAATTTTGATTAGATTCTTTTTCTGTTTCAGCGCCTCGACTAAAGCCTCGCGACATTCGTAACGATCCATACCTTCGTAATCGGCACCGGCAAGATGGTTCATCGTTCCATCTTCATTCATGATATTCATTTTTTCAAGATTGTGGCGTTCACCCATCTGAAAATCATTTGGATCATGCGCTGGGGTTACCTTAACCGCACCAGTTCCGAATGACTTATCCACAAACGCATCGGCAATGATTGGAACTTCGCGATTTGTTTCGGGAAGCTTTAACATCTTCCCGATCATCCCCTGATATCTGTCATCCTTTGGATTAACCGCAACCGCCGTATCTCCAAGCATTGTCTCTGGACGCGTTGTCGCTACAACAACTTCGCCGGAACCATCCACTAAAGGATACGATATATGCCAAAGATGCCCGTTATGATCCTCATGCTCGACCTCATCATCAGCAAGGGCCGTATGACAACGTGGGCACCAGTTAACAATATATTTTCCTTTATAGATCCAACCATCGTTATAAAGTTTTACAAAGTTTTCTTTAACCGCATCAGATAATCCTTCATCCAATGTAAATCTTGTCCGATCCCAATCGCATGAACACCCCATAGCTTTTAGTTGTTCCAAAATTCTGTTGCCATATTCATCGCGCCATTTCCAAATACGTTCGATCAACGCCTCACGTCCAACCTGATGACGGGTCTTTCCATCTTTGGACAGAATTTCTTTTTCAACAACATTCTGCGTGGCAATTCCAGCATGATCCGTTCCCGGTTGCCACAAAGCCTCGAACCCCTGCATCCTTTTCCAGCGGATCAAGATATCCTGAATTGTATTATTTAATGCATGCCCCATATGAAGGGCGCCGGTGATATTTGGTGGGGGGATTACGATACAATATGGATCTTTTTTGGAATCTTCATCCGCCCTGAAACAATTATTCTCCATCCAAAATGAATACCATTTATTTTCAACTTCCTTGGGATTATAAATCCTCTCTAACGCCATTTAACTGCCTCCATCGCCTGATTTTGGGGAATACTAAGGAATAGCGGATATAATGTCAACGGCATATCTTGGCCAAAAGGAAGGCGGATGGGAAAACCCATCCGCCTTATATACGATATCAAACAACGATATTACGTGCATAACCCAACGCTACAAATCATACTATTGCAATCCGTGTTACCAAAGCATGGAAAACCTGTTTGTCCGTAAGTATTCATTGGAATTTGGTCCTCTTGAAATTCGTAGTCACCAGGATCAGGTGGAGGTACACCGGCACACTCCAGAAAGGTACCACCATTCGCCCAACAGTTACCCATC
>CAZHVX010000062.1:0-11070 GCA_964536295.1 uncultured Pseudomonadota bacterium | reverse complement strand
CGGCTTTGGAAAATCCGGTATATCGCGAATGTGCTTCCTTAAAAGCTCCTCCATTTCGCCTCCTACATTTATTTTCAGCATAGCCGCCATTTATTAACAATTAACGACTTTAAGGTCAATCAACTTCTACCTTTCCGGGAGGAAAAAGAGTGGGTTTCTGGGACGTTGTTTGTGCCTTATTTCAAAATGAAGATGGGGACCAGTTGTGCGCCCCGTCTTACCAACCTCGGCTATCTTATCGCCCTGCTTCACGCTTTTTCCCTTTTTAGCCAAATTGACTTTGTTATGTGCATAAGCTGTAAAATATTCATTTTTGTGCTTTAAAATAATGATATTTCCGTACCCTCTCATCTGCGATGAATAAACAACCTTTCCATCAGCCGCAGCCTTTATCGGCGTACCAACCTCGGCCTTAATATCAATTCCTTCATGAGGGACCCCATCTCTCATCCCAAATTTTGAAAGGAGTTTCCCCTTAACCGGCCAAAGAAATATCCCTCTTTCAAATTTAACTTCCTCTTTTTGAGATTTTTGACTTCTCTTATAAGATCTATTGTAAGTGTTTTTGTCCTTATCTACCAAATCCCACGGAAGCCTTTTATACTGAGGATGCTTGCTCTTGCGCTCTGGCACATAGAGTTTTCTCCCCGATGGTAGATCTTTTGGATCCTGTACATTGTTGAACTCTGCAAGTTCCTGAACCGAAATACCGTAACCATCGGCAATCGTAAAGATAGTTTCTCCACGCTGAACCCTGTGATATTTACCACGCACATCATATGAAGTTGCACATCCTAACAAAAAAGAAACTACTACTAAAAGTGGAATAATTTTTCTGTAATATCTATGCATATTTTTTATGTCACCGATATTTTTGTTCTAAACTTTTTGTAAAGAAAAAAACCTACAATAACAAGAATTGCTATAATTAATGTTAATAATCCAAAATAATTTTTTATAAACTCCTTTGCGTATTCACCAAAAATCATAATTGATCCGCCAATCAGCGTGAATCTTGATGTTCTGCTGACTGCAGAGGCTAGAAAAAATCTTAAAAAATTAATCCTAAAGGCTCCCGCCCCCAACGTGAAAACATTATATGGAATTGGTGTAAAACCTGCAACTCCAACGGCCCAGGCATCATATTTATTAAAATACAATTCTATCTTTTGTATTTTTTCCGGTTTTACCCAACGCTCCAGCAGTGGTCTTCCACCCTTCAAACCAATAATATAGCCCGTCACTCCACCGATCAGGGATCCCGTTGAACAGATTAGTGCATATACCAACCCCATGCCTGGATTAACAACAGACATGGCAATTAAAAGGAGATCCGGCCATACCCACAAAAAAAACGATTCACACCATGCAAGCCCGAATAATATCCATACGGCATATGATGTGTCGGCCCAGTGAGATATCCAGCTTTGAATTGATTCGATCATAATTATTTCCATCCCTGTTTGCCAATCAGTTTAACAAATCTACACGGAGTTACATCTTCGGTCACGTAACTCGCCCCCCTTCTTGTAATAATTTTCAGTATCTGAGTTTCTTGATCACCAACCGGTATCACCAATCGCCCGCCATCTTTTAATTGTTTCACCAGTTCCTCCGGAATAACTGGAGCACCAGCTGTGACGACAATACCATCATACGGGGCATTTTCCGGCCACCCCAACGTTCCATCACCTATTTTCAATTTTGCATTAAACAATCCGAGCTCGTAGAGTGTCCTTCTTGCCTTATTGGATAAGTTTTTGATCCGTTCTATAGAATATACTACCTTACATAATTTGGCCAAAACAGCGGCCTGATATCCACACCCTGTACCGATCTCTAAAATGTTTTCATCCCCCTTCAATGCCAAGCATTGTGTCATCAACGCCACTATATAGGGCTGTGAAATAGTCTGTCCCTCCCCGATATTAAGGGGATAATCACTATACGCTTGAGATATCAACGCTTCCTGTACAAAACAATGACGAGGCAGGCTACCAATAACCTGCAATACTTTTTCGTCCTTTATACCTCTTGGAATTAACTGTTCGTCCAGCATCTTCTTGCGGGCAATTTTGTAATGATCCACCATCATCTTCTATATTTTCCAATCCTTAATCTTTTCCAGCGCTTTGTAAGAAGTTAGCAATATATTAATAGGCGTTACTGAAATATAATTATCGTTGACTACATCACAATCAGAACCCGGAATACTCTTGTAGCTTAATTTATCACCACAAATCCAATAATACCGGCGTCCTCTTGGGTCCTTTCTTTCCTCAATTATATTACCGTAATCGAGTCTTCCCTGGGTTGTAAACTTGTATCCCTTGATTTTTTTTTCATCCACATTTGGGACATTAACATTTAGTATCACATCATCAGGCAGGCCCTCTTTTAGAATCTTTTTTGCGAGCCGTTTGGTAAATTGAGCCGCCGGATGAAAACGATGTTTTTCAAATGTACTGACCGATACGGCAATTGAAGGAATCCCCAATATCCCACCCTCTAATGCGGCCGATACCGTACCCGAGTAATTAAGATCATCACCCAAGTTAGGGCCCTTGTTGATCCCAGATACAACAAGATCAGGCTGTTGCCTTAAGATCTCATTAACAGCAAGATTTACACAATCGGTGGGTGTTCCATCTACTGAATATACATCCTTGGATAATTCGTGAACCCTTAAGGGACGATACAATGTTAATGTATGGGAAACTGCTGACTGCTCTCGATCAGGAGCGACGATGACAACCCTTCCAAGCGATTTCAATGCGGTCGCCAGTATCTGAATACCTTCAAAGTGAATTCCATCGTCATTTGTAACCAGGATTATAGGCTTCTTCTTTGATCTAGACTTGATACTAAAATCTCTAGGCATTGAAATTCCCCCGCAATCAACCCATTCGACGTACACCGGGTCAGCCCTTCGGTTTCCCTCAGGACAAGCACCCGGGGTTTGCTCAGGGTTGATCCTGAGCAGAACAACGCTTTTGACCACGCCCTAAAGGGCAGGTTTTAACGCTACAGTCGAAGGATCAAAAAAAATGACCTAGAAATAACTAAGTCATTTGACACAGTTTTTTGGTCGGGGTGAGAGGATTCGAACCTCCGACCCCTTGCACCCCATGCAAGTGCGCTAGCCAAACTGCGCCACACCCCGACCAAAAAACTGTTTGTCAAATCGAGCATCCCGCCTTCGCGGAACACCCCATGTCCCGTTTTACAGGATTCTCGAAGTTGTAGATGATTTTTCCTAACTGGAAAAATCATACAACTTCGGAACAAGCGCGCTAGTCCCGACATCCGCACGATTTTTTCAAAAGAAAAAATCGTTTGCGGTGTCGAGGATCCTCGATGCGACCTACAATTTTTGCCTGCTGCAAAAATTGTGTCGCATCGGGACCAAACTGCGCCACGCCCCGAAGTAACAGCAGAATTTCTTAAAAGAAATTCTACGTGTTACTTCGAGGGCCTCGCCGTAGCTCATCAGAGCGCAGGCAGGCCACTACTACTCAAAGAATAGATGGACTATTCAAAATTAAAAAATATTTTCACATGAATAAGCTTTATACCTGGTTCAGTTCATGACGAATCGCCTCCAGCTCCATTTTCAGCTTTAATAATATCCTACTGGAACTTGTTCCAGTGGATAACGAACCCGAAACTGTTGAAGGAGATGAAGCTGCCGCAGGTTTCAGTAAATTCAATGTCATCTGCTCTTCAATTTCCTTAGCTGCATCGTCCTTACTTAACCCCTTTATTTTTCTACGAGCACCATCGATGGTAAAACGTTGAGCATAAAGAAGCTCTTTGATCTGCATCAGAGTTTCAACATCTTTGCGTTTATAAAGCCTTTGACCTGATTTAGATTTTGAAGGCTTTATATCGCCAAACTCAGACTCCCAGTATCTTAGCACATATGGCTTGACACCGACCAGATCACTGACCTCGCCTATTCGGAAATATAGCTTATCCGGAATATTGTATTCTCTTTTTTCTATCACAAGCCATTTCTCCTTACATTGACATTGGAGGCGTTTCCCTATTCAATGCAGATTTCAGAACCTGTGAAGGTCTAAATGTCAAAACCTTACGTGCAGAGATCTCAATCTCTTCACCGGTTTGTGGATTACGACCAACACGTGATCTTTTTTCGCGAACCACGAAATTTCCAAAACCAGAGATCTTAATTTTGCCACCCTTTTCCAGAGTCTCTTTCATGATGTCAAAAATCATCTCTACAATTTCAGCTGATTCCTTCTTCGAGAACCCTACTTTTTCATAGATTTGTTCAATAATGTCGGCTTTAGTCATTTCTGACCTCCTTTCATTTTACGCCATAATAGCATAAAATTTTGCAAGTTACTAATAAATAATAGCTTTTTAAAGCTATCTGATTTCCGCCGATAAGTTGCCCTTCAAGTTATCAATTATGTTCTGATGTAGTTTTGTAACCTCACCATCCGTTAGGGTTCTTTCTTTGCTTAAGAAACAAACGTTGAAAGCCACACTCTTCTTTCCACTTGGAATACCCTTTCCATCATAAAGATCAAAAATCTTTACCGAATTTATTAATGGGCTATTTACCTTTTCAACTTCGGTTAATATTTCTTTAACCGTAATTTCCTTATCGACAAGCAACGCGGTGTCTCTCTCCACAAATGGATATCTGGATAGCTCTGAATATTCGTGGATATAGTTTAAGGCTATCTCCGCTATCTCTTCGAAATTAATCTCAAAAAGATATACATCTTCCGGAATATCCCATTTTTGCTGCCATGCAGGATGTAGCTGACCGCACACTCCAACATTTTTACCACCATAGATTATTGAAGCAGCGCAATTCGAATTTAAAAAATCAACATTAGCAGCCTCAAATTTGGCTCCCTTAACATTTATTCCCTCTAAGATAGCCTCAACTGTTCCTTTGACATCGTAAAAGTCGACCTTGTCCTTTGAATAGCTCCAGCATTTATCATATCTGTCGCCGCACAAAACACCGGAGATCAGTTTTATCTCCCGTGTAGACTTTTTATCTGCAACAAACACCTTTCTTAATTCAAAAAGCTTCACGGATGTGGCCTGCCTACTGTAATTCACCTTCACGTTATTTAGAAGTGAAGGTAATAAAGAGGACCTTAAAACAGACAACTCCTTGGCCAGCGGATTTTCCAACGCAACCCCACAGCCAAGCCAATTATGAAACGCCTCGGCCTCCTCAGGGGCAACAAAACTGTAATTCAACGCCTCGCAAAAGCCGCAATTCGACAACAATGTTTTTGCCTTGATCTCAAGATCATAATCCAGAGGCTTTTCTATCGAATCCGATTCAGCCACCGGCAAGGTTTCCTTTATCTTTGCGTATCCATATATTCTTGCAACTTCTTCAATAAGATCCACAGCTCTTTCGATATCGGGTCTAAATGTTGGAACCTCAACAATGAATGCGTTGTTTCCGAAAGCCGTCAATTTCATCCCCAATGATAAAAGGATATTCTTTATCTCATTTGATTTGATTTCTGTTCCAAGCAACCAATTAGTTTCATCTGTAGTTAGCTTAATCTTTTTGCAATTTATCTTTTTGGAATAAATATCAATCCAATCCTTGGTAGCCTCGCCACCGGCAATCTCAAGTATCAGTTGTGTCAGCCGATGCATTGCGTTTAATGTGTTATTTGGATCGACGCCTCTTTCAAACCTTCGTGACGACTCTGTTGAAACGCCAAGTTTTTTACTGGTCAACCTAACACTAACCGGATTGAAATAGGCACTTTCCAAAACAATATCTGTTGTATCGTTTTTAACCTCAGAATTCTGTCCACCCATTACACCACCAACAGCTATCGGGCCTTTATTATCACAGATAAGAAGATCATTCGCCGCAACCTCACGCTCGACTTCGTCTAATGTAGTAAATTTGATCCTAGACGATGGCGTCTTAACGATTATCTTTTTATCTCTAATAAATTTATGATCAAATGCGTGAAATGGCTGACCACTTTCCAACATTACATAGTTAGTTGCATCAACAATATTATTAATGGACCGCACGCCAAGGTTTTCCACTCTCAGCTGCAACCACTTGGGCGATGGTTTAATCTTCACACCGCTAATCACCCTTGCACAATACCTTGGACAACGATTATTATCCTTAACCTCAACCGAGATCCAATCTGCAATTTTTCCCTTACCATTAATAGTCTTGGTAACCTCTGCCTTGTATGATTTTTTCATCGCGGCACGCACATCACGCGCCACCCCCTGCATATTCAGGCAATCCCCTCTATTTGGAGTCAAACCCAACTCCATAACAGTATCCTGATCAATCTTTTTTGTCGACTCAACCTCTATACCAGAAAAGGTCAAAACATCCGAAAGCTTTGAAACCGTCAGCTTCGAATCATCCAAAAGTTCTTTTAACCAGTTAAAGGATATAATCATAAATAAACCTTACTAAAATTGTTTCAAAAACCTTACATCGTTTTCATATAACAACCTTGAATCGTTGATTCGATATTTCAATGTTGCTATACGATCAACGCCGACGCCAAAGGCAAAGCCCGTCACTTTTTTGGAATCATAATTAACGGATTTAAAAACCTTTGGATCCACCATCCCGCACCCCAACAATTCAACCCATCCGGTTTGGCTGCAGTATCTACACCCTTTTCCCTTGCACATCGAGCATTCGATATCAACCTCGGCAGATGGCTCCGTAAATGGGAAAAAACTTGGACGAAATCTCACGCCCGTTTTTTCTCCAAATATTTTTCGGCAAAAATTACTTAATACACCCTTCAAATCTCCAAAGGTAATCCTTTCATCAACCATCAAGCCCTCTATTTGATGAAACATTGGAGTATGTGAGATATCATAATCACGTCTGTAAACAGTTCCTGGAAATATTGAAAAGATCGGTGGTTTGTGAGTTTCCATCACGTGAATCTGAACCGGAGATGTATGGGTGCGCAAAAGTTTTTCTTTGCCAACATAAAATGTATCGTGCATATCCCTGGCCGGATGTTCCTTTGGTGTATTTAATGCATCAAAGTTGTAGTATTCTGTTTCGATCTCAGGACCTTCATGAATCGAAAAACCCATATCACAAAAAATCTGGCACGCCTCACGCATCACCTGCGTCAACGGATGAAGCCTTCCCACCTGAGGTTTTCTACCCGGAAGGGTTATATCAATCCTACTGGCTGAAAGTTTTCTTTCGTGCTCAATGGTATCAACCTTCGAGCCAACAGCCCTGATACCATCTTCGATGGCAACCTTCACCTGGTTCGCAAGCTGACCAACCTTTGGGCGCAAATCAGCCGACAAATTACCGATGCTCTTTAGCACCACAGTAACACCGCCTTTTTTGCCAAGATATTCAACCTTGATATTTTGCAGTTCCTTGCAACTGCCTGCATTAGCAATTTTTGCCAACGCCTCGGTTCTAATATCTTCCAGCTTTTGCAGAACGTCTTCTTGCATCTAAAGCTCCCTTGATAAGGCTACTTTGCCATTTCAACCAACGCCGCAAAATCATCTGGATGATTTACAGCAATGTCAGCCAAGACCTTACGATCCAGACCAATGCTGGCCTTTTTCAAGTTACCCATAAAACGGCTATAGGACATTCCTAACTCTCTGGTTGCTGCACCGATACGAACATTCCAGAGAGCTCTCATCTCGCGCTTTTTCAAGCGCCTATGTGCATAGGCATATTGCAAAGACTTATCAACTGCTTCTGATGCAGTACGAATCAGCTTGCTACGCCCCCCCCTAAAACCCTTGGCTTGTTTCAATATCTTATTTCTTCTTCTGCGAGCTTTAAACCCACGTTTCGCCCTTGGCATAATTCCTCCTATAATAGTTCCCGTTCCTTAGCCTACCTCCCCCTAAGGGGGAGGCTAGGTGGGGGTGGTGCCAATTTGCGCCACCCTCCCCTTAATCCCCTCCCATCAAGGGAGGGGAAACACGTCTTAAGCATAAGGCATAGATTGTTTAATTTGTTTTTCGTCAGCCTTGCTTACATACCCTGCGGCACGTAAATGTCTTTTCTGCTTTGTGGTCTTGCATCCCATGATATGGCGCAATTTCGATTTCTTACGTTTAATTTTACCATTTTTTGTAAACTTAAATCGCTTAGCCGCACCACTTTTCGTTTTCATCTTTGGCATATTTCCCTCTCTATTTCTTTTTTACCGGGGCCACTACAATTGACATCGTATAGCCTTCCATTCTGGATGACTGTTCAACATGAACTAGCTCTCCTAGTTGTTTAAGAATATCTTCCATGATCGCACGTCCCTGTTCTTTATAGGCCATTTCGCGACCACGAAACCTGATAGTAAATTTAACCTTATCTCCCTCTTCAAAGAACTCTTTAGCATGTTTTATTTTATGTTCAAGATCATGTTTATCTGTTTTAGGTCTTAACTTGATCTCTTTTAAATGTGTAACAACCTGCTTCTTCTTTGCATCTTTTTGTTTTTTACTCTTTTCGTATTTAAACTTGCCGTAATCCATTATTTTGCAAACCGGAGGACTAGCGTTTGGAGATATCTCAACCAAGTCCATTCCTAAATCACGCGCTTTTTCAATTGCCTCTCTTGTGAGAAAAACTCCTAATTGTTCACCCTCAGCGCCTATGAGTCTTACCTCTTTCACTCTGATGAATTCATTAATCTTATCCTTATCTTTGTTGAATTTTGGTCTCCCAAGACCGCGTCTAATAAATGCCACCTACTTCCCTCCTTTATTGTTTGTTACTAATCTCCTGGAGAATGTGATCTTTAAACTCGTCAACAGACATCCCTCCCAGGTCTCCCCTAACCCGATTACGAACCGCAACGGCCTTTTTTTCCATTTCCTTATCTCCAACTACAAGCAGATATGGAATTTTCTTTAGTTGCCCTTCTCGAATTTTAAGGCCAAGTTTTTCATTACGATCATCAACGGCAATCCTGATGCCAGATTTTTCCAACTCTTTTTTTACAACATAGGCATAGGCATTTTGTTTATCGGTAATTGTTAAAATTTGAGCCTGAACGGGTGCAAGCCACGCCGGAAATGCACCACCATAATGCTCAATTAAAACCCCAAAAAATCTTTCAATGGATCCCAAGAGCGCGCGATGAACCATATATGGTCTGTGCTTTTGCCCGTTGGCACCTATGTAAGACATATCAAAACGTTCCGGAAGATTGAAATCAAATTGAATTGTGGTCATCTGCCATTCACGTCCAAGGACATCTTTAACTCTAAGATCTATCTTTGGTCCATAAAATGCGCCTCCACCTTCGTCCAGTTCATAATCCAAATCGGCTTCTTCGATTGCGCCCTTTAATGCAGTGACCGCCTTATCCCAACGCGCCTCTTCACCAACTGCTTTTTCCGGACGAGTCGCCAGGTAGGCCTTGACGTCAGTGAAACCAAAAGATTTCCACATAAAAAGAGAGAACCGAAGAACTTCTTTGACTTCATCATTAATCTGTTCGGGGGTGCAAATTATATGTGCATCATCCTGTGTAAATCCGCGCACACGAAGTAGTCCGTGCAACACACCACTTTTTTCGTAACGATAAACTGTACCGAGCTCAGCCCACCTGAGGGGAAGATCCCGATATGATCGCGATTGTGACATGTAGATCATTATGTGAAAGGGACAATTCATCGGCTTGATGTAATAATCATTTCCATCGATATCCATCGGCGAATACATGCTTTCATGGTAGAAATCAAGATGCCCCGATCTTTCCCAAAGCGTACTGCGTCCGATGTGCGGTGTACAAACAAGTTCGTAACCATTTTTGTAGTGTTCATCTTTCCAGAAGGTTTCGATCGCATCGCGAATACGCGCACCCTTTGGATGCCAAAGAACAAGGCCCGCACCGTACTCGTCCATCGTAGAAAAAAGATCAAGCTGGGGACCCAACTTGCGGTGATCACGCTTTTCCGCCTCTGCCAACGCGGCAAGATAGGCGACTAATTGTTTTCTGTCAGGGAAAGCCGTTCCATAAATCCGCTGCAACATCTTATTTTTTTCACTACCGCGCCAATATGCACCTGCAACCTTTAAAAGCTTGAAGGACCTTATCTCCCTTGTATTTTCAATATGAGGCCCCGCACAAAGATCAACAAAATCGCCATGGCGATAAATCGTTACAGTTTTTCCCTCTAGCTCAGAGATCAATTCGAGTTTATACGGTTCATCCTTGAAAAGTTTTTTTGCTTCATCCTTTGAAATTTCTGATCTCTCAAAGGCGGATTTTAATTCAATAAGCTCCTTCATTTTCTTTTCAATCTTAGAAAAATCGTCGATCGAAAAACCACCTTCATAATCAAAGTCATAGTAAAACCCGTCTTCAATGGAGGGACCGATAGCAAGCTTCGCCTTTGGATAAAGCTGCTTAACCGCATCAGCCATCACATGAGAGGTTGAATGACGTAATTTTTCCAAATATTCGGATGTATTTTGGCTCATTTTATTTATGTCACCACGAAAAACGCACGCGACGAGGCAATCCCTAAAAGAGAAAACCACGCCCCTAACGGAGCCCGCAATGACGATCGTTCATTAAATTCAAATAAAAAAAACAAGTTACAATAGGATTTAAGCTTATAGCTTGTGACCTCCGATGAGGTCTTCTCCGAATCAGGCATCCTACTGTATATTTTGATCGGCCTGTTCGAAGTGTGATGAACTCACTTATTTGTGGGCACTACTGGGATCGAACCAGTGACCCCTACCATGTCAAGTCCCGGCACTCGCATGATTTTTTCTTTCAGAAAAAATCATTCGCGATGCCGAGGATCCTCGACGTGACCCATGATTTTTTTGTGGGCACTACTGGAATCGAACCAGTGACCCCTACCATGTCAAGGTAGTACTCTAACCAACTGAGCTAAGTGCCCAGCAAAAAAATCATGTCACGTCGGGAGTAGTACCCGAGCCAGCTGCCCGCCACCGATATACTTTATCATGTGGGCGGGTCCGCCTCCGGCGGAAGCTACACGCCCCCTGACTTTAAAAAGTTCACCGCTTATAGCTGCATCCCATTAAATTGTCAATAA
>CAZHVX010000061.1:8067-11184 GCA_964536295.1 uncultured Pseudomonadota bacterium | reverse complement strand
GCCCGGCCTGCATAATTTTTCTGCCACAAGAACAAAAACATGATCGGGGTTTGTGTTGCTCGGCAACATATTTAAATTTACCATGGCCTTTCCCAACCATCCGGCGTTTCCGATTGCAAGTACCGCCAGTGGCATCAATATCAATATCAGCGCTATAAATGTTTTCCTTGCCTCTTTGACACTTTTTAACGAAAGGAACCTTAAAATGAACCCCTGGTTGACCATGTACAGCGCCATTGTGTTTGCAATTCCATCTTGCCAAAAAACGCCCGCAAAATTAAAATTGTGAGGTTTGCTAAACCCGGCCAAGGGTAATTTGAAAGAGAGGGGGAGTGCGCCCCAGAAGATATCCCATCCTCCGATGAAATTTAAACCTATGACGAATAATAAGATACCAGCAACAAGCAGAATTACACCTTGAATGAGATCAGTCATTATTACAGAAGTTTGACCCCCTGCGGTTACGTAAATTCCACATACTATTGCCACAACAACTGCGGACCAAAAGATATCGGTACCCAACATTGCGTTTAGGGCAACGCCCATTGTGTAGAGATTAATGCCTATGTATCCCACCATATAGAACATAATGATAATGGTGGATGTTATGCGGGTTTTGTTGTTGAAACGTTTGAGAAAATATTCAGGAACGCTTCTTGAACGTGAAAAATAAATAATTGGGACCCATGCAAGTAAAACTATAGCAAGGGGGATCCAATCGTTGAGATAAGACATGCTTGAAGATAATCCATATCTAAAACCGGCAGCCGAATACTTTATGAAGCTGTAGGATCCAACAATGGATGCGACGTAACTAAATGCGATAAGCCACCAGGAAAATCTCTGTCCACCAAGAAAAAAATCTTTTGTGGAAGTTGTAAATCTGGCAAAGATTGCGCCAAAACCAAAAATTGCGAAGAAGTAAAAAATTATGATAAAATAATCCAGCTTTGTTCCGATTACTTGTAACTCATTCATCACAAAACTCCTTTAGCATAAAATTGCCAAAGCGTGATTCCGATTAGGTATGAAAGAAAAATAAAAAGTAATGAAAAGAGGAATAAACGATCCTGTTTTTTTCTTAAGGAGTAGTCTTTTTTGAAGCAATAGATTAATGAAGAAAAAAATATCGCGCCGCCAACAAGAAAAAAATAGAAAAAAGAATTCCATCTCACAGGTTCCTCCTTGAAAGGTTTTAAACCTTTTAGCAACGTTGGGTTTTTGTGTCAAACTTAACCTGCGTTGCCGTGAGATATTGTTGACTTAAGTGAATCTTTTGATTACTAAGCGTAACATATGAATAGCATTGAAGTTAAGGCTCCAGCAAAGATTAATATCCATCTCACGATTACAGGTGTTCGGGAAGATGGATATCACCTATTACGTATGGTGATGGTGCCATTAAGTCTGTATGACATAATAAGGGTAGAAGAAATTAGTAGTGGCATAGAGGTAATATGCGATAAACCCGATATTCCCACGGATAAAACTAATTTGGTATGGAAGGCCGCGAATTCCATTATCAATAAATTTGGCATTCAAAGGGGTGTAAAAATCAACATCAAGAAGCATATTCCAGCGGGTGGTGGGCTTGGTGGTGGATCTTCGGATGCTGGAGCCGTTCTTAATGCCTTAAATTCATTATGGAATTTAAATTTATCCTTTGAAGATCTAGCCACAATGGGGGTTAAATTCGGTGCTGATATTCCATTTTTTTGTCAGAAAAGGCCGGCGATCTGTGAAGGAATCGGAGAGATAATACAACCCATTGAAATTAATACGGATTTGAATATCATTCTTATCAATCCAGGAATTCATATCTCAACCCCCTGGGCCTATCAGGAGTGGGATCGTTTAAATCTCCAAAGCGCTGCAACTATTGATAACAAAAGAGATTATCAGTTGACAGAAAAATCCAAAGGTGTTAGCTTCCCCCCGCTTTTTGAAGACCTCCAAAGTATTGTGGAAATTCTTCATAATGATTTTGAAGAGCCGGTTATTAAAAAATATCCGGAGATTAAAAAAGCCAAAGATGTTTTGATTGGTTTGGGGGCTGTATCATCTATGATGACAGGTAGTGGTTCGACCGTTTTTGGTATCTTTGAAAATTGTGGTCAAAGAGATAAGGCAGCAGAAGAGTTGAAGAAAAGAAGTTGGAAGTTTTTTTCCGTTAATAATATTAACTAACTTCAACTAGTAGTGGGAGAAACAATGGAGATTACAGAAGTAAGGGTTTTTCCGGTAAGTGAGGAAAAACTGAAAGCGTATGTCAATATCACAATTGACAATTGCTTTGTAGTGAGAGACCTGAAGGTAATCAATGGTAACAACGGTTTGTTCGTTGCGATGCCTTCAAAGAAGAGAAAAGATGGGACATACAGAGATACGGCTCATCCACTGAACAGCGAGACCCGTGAGCTTATTGAGAAGAAGGTTCTGGGTGCATATGAAGATGCGCTGGTACAGGGCACGGATGCTTCATCGCATGAAGTAGAAGAAGAAGCCCCCGGTGAATAAAAAGCGGAATTGATACCCATGGATATTATTAAGGCTGTGCTAATTCTTTAGGTGAGAGGATTAGTGTGGTATGAGTTTTGTTCCCGATTCGGCATCACTTTTTCAGCAAGAAAAAATGATAAGCCGAATCGAGGATCTCGCCGAAGTTAATCGAAGATTAACGTAGGCGGATGGTAAGTTTGAAAATAAATTTCCCGCCGTCGCTCCTTAGTAGGAGCTATGGCGGGTTCTCGACGCCGCAAATGATTTTTTGGTTACAAAAAATCATGCGGACGTCGGAATGGGGCGTCGGCAAGCGGTAAGCCACTGGATTTTGATTCCAGCATCCCCAGGTTCGAATCCTGGCGCCCCAGCATGATTGCCGTTATGACGGAGCCCACAGAGTGGGCGTAGGAAGTTACGGCAATCATGTCTCGCCGAAGTTAACCGAAGGTTAACGTAGGCGGACAGATGGGGCCCCGCCTTCGTTCCAAACGGAACTACGGCGAGGTCCTCGAAGTTGTGAATCAGAATTTCTTTTCAAAAATTCTGATGCAACTTCGGGACTGGCGCCCCAGCATGATTGCCGTTATGACGGAGCCCACAGAGTGGGCGTAGGAA
>CAZHVX010000061.1:3133-7967 GCA_964536295.1 uncultured Pseudomonadota bacterium | reverse complement strand
CTGGCGCCCCAGCATGATTGCCGTTATGACGGAGCCCACAGAGTGGGCGTAGGAAGTTACGGCAATCATGTCTCGCCGAAGTTAACCGAAGGTTAACGTAGGCGGACAGATGGGGCCCCGCCTTCGTTCCAAACGGAACTACGGCGAGGTCCTCGAAGTTGTGAATCAGAATTTCTTTTCAAAAATTCTGATGCAACTTCGGGACGGAGGGTGGTGAGCGAAGGATTTTGTAGAGCAAAATCCAAGTCGAACCACAGCACTTGTTGCTCGCTAAACTTAACCTAACTCATGGAGTTATTTAATGAGTTCTATAGACAAGGAAATAAAAATTTTTTCCGGCAATGCTAGTAAGACATTGGCCGAGGATATCGCGGGACACTTAAAACAACCTCTAGGAGATGCGGTTGTTAAAAGTTTTAGCGATGGAGAAACCTGGGTTGAAATTAATGAGAGCGTTCGTGGATTACATATTTTCCTGATTCAATCAACATATGCTCCGGCGAATCAAAATTTAATGGAGATGTTGATAATGGTCGACGCGCTGAAACGCGCTTCTGTTGCATCGGTAACGGCTGTGATTCCTTATTATGGATACGCCAGACAGGATCGAAAGAGTGCACCAAGAACTCCAATTAGTTCAAAATTGGTAGCAGATCTTCTTTCAACAGCTGGTGTGGATCGCGTTGTTTCCATGGATCTTCATGCAGGTCAGATTCAAGGTTTTTTCGATGTTCCATTTGATCATTTGTATGCAAAGCCAGTTCTTTTAAAATACATACAGAACAACTTAAGTGATAATCTTGTCATGGTTTCTCCCGATGCTGGTGGTGTTGACAGAGCGCGTTCATATGCGAAACATTTGGGGTGTCCGGTTGCTATGATTGATAAACGTAGAGATAAGCCAAATGTTGCAGAGGTAATGAATGTCATAGGTGAGGTCGAGGGAAAGCGCGTAATAATTTTAGATGATATGGTTGATACAGCAGGTACATTAACAAGCGCCGCACAGGCAATTCTCAACAACGGAGCTACAGAGGTGTTTGCATGTGCTACTCATCCTGTTCTCTCAGGCCCCGCGATTGAGAGGATTGAAAAATCCTGTCTGAAGAAATTAATTGTTACGGACACAATTCCATTAAGTGAGAGTGCAAAAAAATGTGGAAGAATTGAGTGTCTGTCTGTTTCGGCATTACTTGCGGATGCGATTAAGAGAATACACGAAAAGAGTTCAATATCAGAATTGTTTGTTTAAAACGCTGATTGTGCGCGCCTGCCTGCCGGCAGGCAGGGATCTGCAACGCAGATCTAACGCTGATCCATGTAAGAATGGGTATTTCAATAAGAAGGAGAGGGAAAAATGAAACGGATGAAACTTGTTGCACAGGGAAGAAAGCTGGGGGCTGGAAGCGAACTTAATCGTTTGCGTACTGAGGGAATGGTTCCGGCTATTTTGTATGGTAAAGATCAAGAACCAACACCGATTTCAGTGGTGTTAAGGGATATGGATAAAGCGGTTGATACCAATGTTGGCTTCAACATACTTTTCGATTTGGAGATTGATGGCAAAGAGACAATCATTGCGATGATTCGTGATTATCAATCTGATCCATTGAAAAGGGTTTTTTCTCATATCGATTTTCAAAAGATCGATATAACTAAAAAAATCCACATGGATGTTAGAGTCAAGGCCGTTGGTGAGGCGCTTGGTGTTAAAGAGGGTGGTATTCTGACCCTGCAGCGTCGTATTCTGGAAGTTTTGTGTTTACCAACAAATGTTCCAAATTCAATCGAAGTAGATGTTTCCGGATTAGATATTGGTGACAGTATCCATATTCGCGAGATTACACTTCCTGATGGCGTTGAATTAGCACACAAAGACGTTGACTATACAGTTGTTGCGGTTACTGCGCCAACTAAGATTGAAGTTGCTGTTCCCGTTGTTGCTGAAGGTATCGAGGGCGCTGATGGTGTTATTCCTGTCGAAGGCGCTGCTCCTGCTGAGGGTGCTGAGGGTTCTGCTCCTGCCGAAGGCGAAGAAAAGAAAGAAGTAAAGAAGGAAGCAAAGAAGGAAGCAAGGAAAGAAGCAAAGAAAAAAGCAAAGGAATAGGGGTTTAGCTTGTGAAACTTATTGTTGGATTGGGTAATCCTGGTCGAAAATATTCGCGCCATCGCCACAATCTGGGTTTTATGATCATAGACGCGTTGGCTGAGGATTGTGATATATCCATAAAGCGCAGTAAGTTTGACGCCAAAATGGGTGGTGGTGACATGGTTGGTGAAAAGGTTGTGTTGGCAAAACCCAATATCTATATGAATCGCAGTGGCTATTCTGTCGTTTCTCTTGTTCAGTTTTATAACGTTAATAAAGAAGATCTTATCATCGTTCACGATGATATTGATTTGAAGTTTTGCCAGTTTCGTTTTGTACAGGATTCAGGTGCTGGTGGACACAACGGTGTGCAATCTATCATCGATGAACTTGGATACAAAGACTTCTGCAGGTTAAGGGTCGGTGTGGGAAGACCACATAATGAAAATATTGAGCCAGCTGATTTTGTGTTGCAGAATTTTTCAGAAGAAGAAGAAAACGTGGTTCAGAAAACGATAATCAAATCTGTTGAAGCCATCAAACATTATGTGAAAATGGGAATTAACGACGCTAAACTCAAATTCAATAGTTAGCTAATTGTAAGGAAAATTTCCCCTCCCTCGAGGCCCGCCTTGACGAGCAGGGCGAGGCAGGGGAGGGGATTAAGGGGAGGGTGATACTTTAGTTGATGTCACCCCCACCTAGCCTCCCCCTTAGGGGGAGGTAGGCTAAGGTTGGAAAACTATCATAGGGGGAACTATGAATGCAGTTACTTGGATTGATATCATTCCGGCGATTGGAACAATCGCATTAATCTACGCCTTTATTAAGGCAACGTGGGTTGAAAAGCAGGACCCAGGTAACGAAAAGATGCAAAAAATTGCCGGTCACATTCGTGAGGGGGCAATGACATTTTTGTATCGTGAATATAAATGTCTTCTTATTTTTGTTGTTGTAGTTGCACTACTTTTGGTTCTTGGAAATAAAGGGTGGTTTAAGCTCGTTGCAGTGTCATTTGTTGTCGGTGCAGTTTGTTCGGCACTTTCTGGTTTTTTTGGGATGAGGATAGCAACCTTGGCAAATGTCAGAACCGCAAATGCGGCACGTACCAGTATAAACAAAGCGCTTTCAGTTGCATTTTCCGGTGGTACCGTGATGGGTATGTGCGTGGTTGGTTTTGCAATTGTAGGTTTAGGTTCCTTGTTATGGATTTATACTGCAAAATTTGGAACATCAATTAATGTTCTAAGGACATTGGTTCTTCCTATTCTGAGTGGATTTAGCTTGGGGGCATCATCGATAGCATTGTTTGCCAGGGTTGGTGGCGGAATTTTTACAAAGGCAGCGGATATTGGAGCGGATTTGGTGGGAAAGGTTGAGGCTGGAATCCCAGAGGACGATCCGCGCAATCCGGCCGTTATAGCCGATAATGTTGGTGATAACGTTGGTGATGTTGCAGGTATGGGGGCCGATCTTTTTGAATCATACGTTGGCTCAATTATTGGTGCGATGATCCTTGGTGCCGTTGTTTCGGTTAACCTTGTAATTTTGCCACTTTTACTTGCCTTGGTTGGCATTGTCGTTTCGATACTGGGCACGTTCTTTGTCAGAACAAATGAGGATAGCGATCCACAAAGGGCTTTAAATATTGGAACCTTTGGCGCTGCAATCGTCATGATTCTTTTTTCATTTTTCATTATACAAGATTTTGTTCCGAAAAATTTATCGATTACACCAAATGGTGTTTTTCTGGCAATCATTGTTGGAGTTGTTGCCGGTGCATTAATTGGGATTGTAACGGAATACTATACCGCGGTTTCAAAAAAGCCCGTCCAAATGATTGCAAAAGAATCTGAAACAGGTTCTGCCACAAACATCATCGCTGGTTTGAGTGTAGGGATGAGATCAACGTGGTTGCCAATCATCATATTAGGTGCGGGAATTGTTCTTGCTCACAACGTGGCAGGGCTATACGGAATTGCAATGGCCGCATTGGGAATGTTGTCAACCACGGGTATTCAACTGGCCGTTGATGCCTATGGTCCAATAGCCGATAATGCGGGGGGCATCACAGAGATGAGCGGGCTTGGTGAGGAGGTTCGAAAAAGGACCGATAAATTAGATGCAGTTGGAAATACAACGGCAGCCATTGGAAAGGGCTTTGCGATAGGATCAGCGGCCCTGACGGCGTTGGCGCTTTTTAGTGCCTTCAAGACCACAGCGGGAATAAAGGAAATTAGTATATCTGATCCAAAAGTTATGGCTGGGCTGATAATTGGTGGTATGATCCCATACTTATTTTCCTCATTTTTATTAAAGGCGGTTGGACAGGCGGCCTTTGAGATGATTAGGGAGGTTCGTCGGCAATTTAAGGAAATTCCAGGACTTATAGAAGGTAAGGCCGAGGCGGACTTTAAAAAATGCATAGATATTAGTACAAAAGCGGCCCTAAAACAGATGATTTTACCCGGAGTTGGGGCAGTAATTATTCCTGTTGTTGCGGGATTTCTTGACAAAGAGCTACTAGGTGGGCTATTAGCGGGGGTCCTTGTCTCCGGGGTTTTGCTGGCTATATTCATGGCCAATGCCGGTGGTGCCTGGGACAATGCCAAGAAGTACATCGAATCCGGCGCTTTTGGTGGCAAGGGGTCGGCCGCCCACAAGGCTGCAGTTGTTGGGGACACGGTTGGAGATCCTTTTAAGGATACAGCGGGTCCTTCTTTGAATATTTTGATTAAGTTGATG
>CAZHVX010000061.1:0-3033 GCA_964536295.1 uncultured Pseudomonadota bacterium | reverse complement strand
ATAAACTTCCTTAGTCCCAACTTGTTTGGGGCTTGCCTGTTTGAAAATAGTTTTTAAACAGGAAATTAACAATCCATAAGGAGGTATTCTAATGAGAGAATACGAAACCGTACTAATCACAAGATCTGATTGTTCTCCTGAGCAATTAGAGCACATCAAGGACAAGATCAATAGTGTTGTTGCAAAACACAGCGGCAAAGTCTTTATGTGGAGAGACATGGGCAGCAAAACGTTGGCCTATCCAATCAAAAAAGAAAAAAAAGGGCAATATGCGTATGTGGATTATGCCGCAGAATCTGCATGCATGAAGGATCTCGAGTTTCAACTTAAGTATGACGAACACATATTGAGGTTTTTAAGTGTCGTTATTAATGACAAAGTTGATGTTTTGGCCAGAGGAAATGAGATCGAAAAATTGCTAACAGAACCATCCACAAAGAAAGAAATAGACCTGAGCGTGGCTTCAGTTGATGATCCTGATGTCGATTCAGAAGATGCTAGAGGAGGTTCAGATGCCTAAGTTTAAAAGATTCAACGATAAAGATAAAGATAAAAGAAAAAAGAAAAAGAAAATGTTTCAAAAGAAACGCGTTTGTCGTTTCTGCGTGAATCCCGAATATAAAATCGATTACAAGGATACTAAGCTGTTGGGATCATTTATCACAGAGCGTGGCAAAATAGTTCCAAGACGCTATTCAGGGAATTGTGCAAAACATCAGAGAGCGATTAATATTGCTATTAAAAGAGGTAGGCTTTTGGCTTTAATTCCATTTACTGCAACGCAAATAGCAAATTCGATGTAATATGAGTGTACAGGTAAAACAGATAAAATCATTGGCCCTGGGGGTCTTGGCTACAGTTCTGCTGTATTCCAGCGGTTTTCTGGTGGTCTTTACCCCCTTGCCGATTTTTTATTTATCCGTTGTGCATGGCAGAGCGTTGGGTAGGACTGTATTTTGGATTGCCTTAATTTCTGTATTAGCAGTTTATTGGCTTCTGTTTCCCGTTATGGAGGGAAATGAAGGTGCCTTGCCAACATACATGATGTTGCTGCCCGGTTTTGGTATGCTCAAGTACTTTGATATTATGAGTATCAAGGTTTTTGGTACATTGTATTTTGGTTATTTTTGTCTATTTGGCCTTATGTTGAGCGAAGGTGTTAAGCGAAAATGGCCCGTTCCAAAGTGGGTTTTTTTATCAGTGTTTGTTAGCTTGGGTATCTCCTTTGGTGCAGCCGTTGTGTTAAATCTCGTTGGGGCAATTGACATTGTAGCCACGTTAAATTCCTACATTGATTTAGTGATGGAAGAAGTTGTTAGATTGAATCAACAGGCGGCATCAAAAGGTATGCAGTCACAGTATATAACCGCCAACATAGATCAAATCGGAAGTGCCGTAGTAAAAATTATACCCGCTGCGCTACTTATATTCACACTTTTTACGGGTGTTTGTAACGTTTTGGTTGGCGGAAGGCTAACGAGAAGTCGCCAATTGGTGGGGCAGATATCGGATCAGATGATAAAATGGAAGGTTCCATCGTGGTTCATCTGGGCCTTGATTTCGACTGGAGCAGTTTTTTACGTTAATCACTATGTTTTGAATGTTTCCTTGCTAAAGTATTTTTCGATTAACGGTTTTATAGTTCTTGGCGGGATATACTTTTTGCAGGGCATAGCAATTATCGCATTCTTTTTAAGAAGATGGAAATCCGTTTTCTTAAAAATATCAGCATATTTGTTAATAGTCTTGTTTTTACAAACAGCAGCAGTTGGAATAATTATCCTTGGTGTTGCTGACTATTGGGTAGGTTTTAGAGACAGACAAACAAAGAATAAAAAAAAGGAGTAAAAGATGCAAGTTATACTACAAGAGGATATTGCCAATCTGGGTTCAGCGGGTGATATTGTTAAAGTCAAAGAGGGCTATGGGAGAAATTTTTTAGTTCCCCGAAAGCTGGCAGTTTTGGCTAATGAAAAAAATGTTAAGATGCTTGACCATCAGAAGAGAGTCGTTTCTTCAAAGTTGGCAAAGAAGAAGGGGCATGCTGAAGAGGTCGCTCAAAAATTATCTGATATGTCGGTTACAATTCAGTGTGAAGTAGGTGAAGAGGATAAGTTGTTTGGTTCAGTTACAAATATGGATATTGCCAATGCCTTGAGGAAAGAAGGTGTAGAGTTAGATAGACATAACATCCTGTTAAAGGAGCCTATAAAGAAAATAGGCGTCTTCGATGTTGATATTAAGCTACATCCAGAAGTTACTGGACAACTCAAGGTCTGGGTTGTTAAAGGTGAGTAAACCATAAGGACCCCATCATGGATATGGATAGACTAAAGCTCCCTCCGCAAAACCTTGAGGCTGAATCTTCTGTTTTGGGGGCTATACTGATAGATAACAACGCCCTAAATAAAGTGGTAGAGGGGTTGTCGTGGAGTGATTTTTATAGTCACGCCAATAGATTGATTTATCAGGGGATGATTGATTTATATCAGGGGAGCCAGCCTATTGATCTTATTACCTTGATTGATTCTTTGAAGAAGAAGAGTCAGTTGGAGGAAGTGGGTGGGGCATCGTATCTTGCGGCCTTAGCGGATAATATCCCAACGGCTGCGAATGTAGAATATTACAGTAATATCGTTCGTGAAAAAGCCGTTCTCCGTCAGCTTATCGAGGGTTCAACCAACATTATAGATAGCAGCTACAAAGATTCTGGTAACGTAGATGAGTTGTTGGATCAAGCTGAAAAAATAGTCTTTGATATTGCACAGCGGAAGATCAAAAGATCCTTCTCAAGCATTCAGGAAATCGTAAAGCATAGCTTTAAAGTTATCGAAGAACTATATGAAAAGAAAGAGCTTATTACTGGGGTTCCCACGGGTTTCACAGAGTTCGATAAGCTGACCGCCGGGCTTCAGCCATCGGATCTTATAATTATTGCTGGACGTCCCTCCATGGGTAAGACCGCCCTGGCACTTAATATGGCAGGACATGCAGCGATGGAAGGACAGGTTTCAACGGCCATATTTTCACTGG
>CAZHVX010000060.1:0-11309 GCA_964536295.1 uncultured Pseudomonadota bacterium | reverse complement strand
GTGAAATCAGATGGAACGCCAATGAAATATAAGAATTGTTGTGGCAAATAGGATTTGTTGACAAATTAAAATGTTGTGGAGCCTAATTTAGATTATTCAACTGAAACTGAAGTAACGTAGATTGATCTTACTACAGATTTTTTATTATTTAATGGAGCGTTAATCCTGACGGTGCCACTGAAAAATAAGGCCGTTTGCTTGTCCTGACCATCTAATGCATCTGGGTTTTCAATCTGCAACTCATCTTTTGCTGGCATGAATGGTTCCATATTATGGATCCAGAAACATTTTCCATCAACGCCGCAGGCGCTCTTTTTCAGCCTTCCGGTAATCCTTATATCCTTAAAGAACAACCAGTCATCATAAAAATCATTTGTTTGGATGAATGCCAACATCTGACTAAGTGATGTAAAGAGAGCATCATCCGATTCAACAATTATTGTTTTCGTTGCATCGAGGTTATCACCTGAAGCAACTGGAGTATCTGTGTTTACATCGCCACCGGCGGTAATCTGACCAGAGTCATCTGTTTGTCCCATCTTAGGTGTGTTACCCTCCAAACATCCTACCAGGAAGACCAGGGAGAAGATAACCAAGCTATTTAGAATCATTCTTTTCATAAAAACCTTTCGGTTCTACTTAAAGCAACGAACGTGCCAAAATCTGACGTTTTTTATTTTATGCGTACCATTATAGCATTTGTTAATAATTTCAATATATTACGTTGTTTTATGGGGCCATGAATGGTTGAATACTAAGGGGGCAAGTTTTGATTTCCGGGGGGGCAAGACCCCATATGGTGTGTCTAAATACCTATTTTAAACGAAATTTCCGGGGTCCAATCCTTCGATAATAATAATAGATGGTTGAAAATGAACTTCAACGTCATTTTTTACCACTCCCATCATGGTATGTGGTTGATGTTTGGGTTGATAAAATAACTAGCTTGTAACCCTTTGATATGATATTTTTGATCTTGTCATTCTGAGGGAACGAAAGTGACCGAAGAATCCAGAGTATACACACTGGATCCCTGCCTACCGGCAGGCAGGCTTCACTGCGTTCAGGATGGTAATATCATTGGATAGGAAAAAATGCTCAAAAACATAAATTTAGGCAACGTAAATGAATTGATAAGCAAGTACTCCGACCTTGTATTGGCCATGTTGGTTATTGTTGTAGTGGGAATGATCATCATTCCACTTCCAACATGGCTAATGGATATCTTTTTAACAATTAACATTACCTTAGGCGTTACGATTCTTTTGGTATCATTATATATATCAGACGCCCTTAGGATTGCATCTTTTCCGACGATACTTTTGATTGCTACATTATATAGATTGTCGTTGAACGTATCCACCACCAGGTTGATCCTTTCACAGGCAGATGCAGGACAGGTCGTTGAGGCCTTTGGTGGTTTCGTTGTTGGGGGCAATTACATCGTCGGGGGTATTTTATTTATCATCATTACCCTAATCAACTTTATCGTTATCGCTAAGGGTGCTGAGCGTGTTTCCGAGGTTGGTGCGCGTTTTACTTTGGACGCTATGCCCGGTAAGCAGATGAGTATCGATGCCGATCTTCGTGCAGGAATCGTAAATATGGAAGAGGCTATCGAACGAAGAAAAACATTGCATCGTGAATCGCAGATGTATGGAGCAATGGATGGTGCAATGAAATTCGTCAAGGGTGATGCCATCGCCGGTATTATTATTACGTTGGTTAACATCGTAGGCGGTTTCATTATCGGTGTTATGATGCGTGATTTATCCTTCGAACAATCATTAAAGACATACGCCCTTTTGACGATCGGTGATGGTTTGGTTCAGCAGATACCGGCACTTATCATGTCTGTTTCGGCTGGTGTGGTTGTTACCAGGGTTGCATCGGAAACCGAGGCATCAAATTTAGGACGTGATATCGTCACGCAGATTACCGCCTATCCAAAGGCGATGATTATTTCATCGGTTCTTTTATTAATCATGGCAGCGGTTCCAGGCTTGCCAACGGTACCATTTGTCTTTATGGCCACCCTTATCGGTACAGTCGCGTTGCTCTTGATTAAATCAAAGGCAAAGGCGGTTAAAGAAATTATTGAGGCGCCAAAACAAGAAGCGATAAAGAAGGCGCTAAAAAAACATGGGGATGTTTTGCCATTCATTATGCCATCGCCGATTTCATTGGAGGTAGGTTCATCTTTGATTCCATTTGTTGATGATTCACAGGATGGCGGACGTTTTATTAATGAATTGATTCCTCTTTTAAGACACGGTCTTTATTATGAATTGGGCGTGAATTTTCCAGGAATCCAGGTTCGAGGTCAGACCGTCGATATGGAACCCGATCAGTATGTAATCAATATCAACGAGGTTCCGGTTGCGCGCGGTAAGATCTATGAAGGACATATCCTGGTTGGTGAACCGCTGGAGCAGTTAAGTTTGTTTAATATCGGTGGGGTCGAAACTATTCATCCAATCGATGGGTCCGTTGTGACCTGGGTATCTAAAGAATATAAAGAAGTTGCCCAACAGGCAGGATTCAGGATGTGGGATGTATCAGAATATCTGATCCTACACCTCTCTTATATCTTAAGAAGAAACGCACATGAATTTTTGGGACTGCAGGAGGTTCAAAATATATTGAATGAGTTGGAGAAAACCCATCCCGCTTTGGTTAAAGAACTGGTTCCAAAGGTTATTACATTACTTCAGCTCTCTGAGATCTTTCAAAGATTGGTTCAGGAGGATGTTGCAATCAGGGATCTTAAAAATATCTTTTCAACGCTTGCGCAGTGGGGTGAGATTGAACGCGATACCCTGATGCTAACTGAACACATCCGCGCTGGGCTAAAAAGATATGTTACACATAAATTTGCGGGGCCAGGTAACAGTTTGGCGGTTTATCTTTTGGATCCAGGGATCGAGGATATGATCAAGAATTCGATTCGACGGACAGAGAAGGGTAACTATCTTGCAATTGAGCCGGAGATTACGCAGGAGATTGTAGAAGCGGTTGGTAAAGAGATCGCCAATCATCCATTCCCACCAGGAGCAAAACCACCGGTGATCCTTACTACAGCTGATGTTCGAAGATACTTCAGAAAGATTGTTGAATTAGAATTTCCACAATTATCAGTTTTATCTTATCAAGAATTGGCCGAGAATTTAAGAATTCAACCTATTGCCAGGGTTGGATTGCCGAAAGAAGTGCTTGAAACGGCAGTCTGATTTAAATCAAAATTCAAAATAAAAAAGGGTTCTTTGCCAAATTGTATAGAACTTTCGGTTCTTTCGTATTTAACTTGCACAATGTTCTCTGTCATCCTCGCGAAAGCGGGGATCCAGAATGTATAACTTATTGAAAAGGCTGGATTCCTGCCTTCGCAGGAATGACAGGGCGTCCTATTATTGCAAAATTCACTTCAACCTGTTAATGAATTTCCCATATCCCATCTAATACGTTGATATTAAATCATTAATAGCTCTTTCCCATTATAAATTTGCAAGTTAAATACGAAAGAACCGAACTTTCCTTTTAACGATGTAGGTATTTTACTGTTTCTTATTTCTGTAGTGTTCACCGAGATGAGCACTTTCCTTTCTCCAAGTTAGTGATACTAGGAGGGCTGCGATGAAGCAACTAGCTATGCAAACGCCGTACATGGCTGCCCAACCAAATTTATCAGTGACAAGTGCGAGACCGAATCCGGAAATTATTGCACCAATATATCCAAATAAGCCCGAAAGACCGCAGGCTGCTGAAACTGATTCTTTTGCCGTAATGCGGGACACCTGAACTCCTCCCACAAGATTTTGTGGGCCATCAACTAGAAAGCCTATACATGCAAGAAAGAAGCAGGTTAGATAAAAATGATCCATTCCTGCAACCTTGTAGAAGCCAAAGATGCTTCCAGCTAGTAGAAAGAGGTAGATTATATTGATTTGGGTACATCTACCCTTAAATAGTTTATCCGAAAGAATGCCGGCGACGATTCCCCCAGGCATGCCAAACAGGGGCATAATTGACCACATAATGGCGACGCGCACCTTATCAATTCCACGGACGTCATACATGAACTTAGTGGCCCAGTCCAGGGTGCCAAAGCGGATTAGATAGACAAAGATATATGCAAAGCAGAGTGCCCAGATATAGGGGTTGCCAAAGACGTATTTTTTAAGGATTTGAAAATGGCTAAGACCTGGATGAGCGATTACGGGTGGGGTGTGATCATGATATTCTTCAATCGGAGGCAGCCCTATCGACACGGGTCTGTCTCTCAGGCGGTTAAGAAGAAAAAGAGATGTGATAACACCAATGATTCCTGGAATATAGAAAGCGCTTTGCCAACCTACATATTTTAGAAGGAATGCGGCGATTAAACCTATGAAAAACGTACCCGCTGTATGGGAAGATGACCACAATGTCCACTTGGTTGCTCTTTCGTCTGAGCTGAACCAATGGACAAGTCCCCTTGCTACCGGCGGGAAACCCATCGACTGAAATGCGCCGTTCAGTCCCCAGAAAAGGGTTAGCAACCACAGGGTTTGAATAAAACCAAAGAAGATATTTATTATCGAAGCGAAAAAGAGGCCAAAGGCCATGAATACCCTGATGTTTGAACGGTCCGCAAGTATTCCACTTAAGAATTTCCCAATTCCGTAAGTGATATAAAAAACGGAGCCTAGTATTCCCAGTTCGATGATGGAGATTCCCAGTTCCTTGCTAAAGATAGGCAGGACTGCGGACATATTCTTTCGTGTAAAATAAAAGACGACATAGCCGATGTACATGCTATAAAACATTCGCCAGCGCCAGTAGCGATATTTCTTTTTGATCTCTTTTGGATCAGTAATTGGCGTCGGAGCTGCGGGTGTGGCCTTGAATTTGTCTAATATCGTCTGTATCATAGTTAGGCTCCTTTAATAAATAAATATATTTATTTTCCGATTAAATATTCTTTTACATATTTTTTTCCTTCATTGACGGCGGGCTGATCGAATGGATTTATGCCCAGCAGTTCGCCTGTCCATGCAGTGGCCATCTCAAGTTGCATGATAAACCTGCCGATGTTGATTTCATCCACGGCAGGTAGGTCAAACCTTAGATACTTTATCCCCCTGTTTTGATAGGTTTTTTCTGTAGCATTGGTCATTGCTCTTAGCATTTCCGCCAACCCCACACCGTCTAGATATGAGATCCCTTTATAAGCATCTCCGTCCAGAACGTTTATCTTTATGTCATTTTGGGTCTTGGTAACCCCGATAAGGATTACCAATTTGTCTAGTGGCCCGTCTAAGATAAGCTGCTGAACGGAATGATTGTCAGTAGACCCAACTAGGGCAAGTGGTGTGCTTCCTGTACTCTTACCATTTTTAAGCTTTTTGCCTAGAGATTCAGACCAGAGCTGTCTGAACCAGCTGGAGAAGACTTTGAGTCTTCCATCGAATGGGAAAAAAGCAATTATATTTTTTCCTTCAGACATTGCAGTTATGGCAGTAAGGGTGATTTTTGAGGGCAAATCGGTATTTGAAGTATTTGAAAGAGCTTCGTCACGCGCAGCGACCGCGCCTTCAATAATTTTCTCAATATCTATTCCCAATATGGCGGCAGGAAGAAGGCCCACTGGAGAAAGGACCGAGAATCTACCCCCTACTCCATTTTCGATATCAAATACATATCTGAAATGAAACTGGCCATCCATCTTTCGGAGTATACTTTTTTCTTCTTTGCCGGTTATGGCTACAATGTGACTTCCTACTTTTTCATTGCCTAAGGTATCCAAAAATTTGTGGAAGAGGGAAAGGAATGAGCCGATGGTCTCAGCGGTGGTGCCGGATTTGGAGACTACTATGATCAAAGCCTTTTCCGGGTTTACTATAGATAATAGATTGCTTATCTCGCTGGGGTTTGCATTATCTCCGGCAAAGAAGAATCTCGGGCCGTTACGTTTACTATCTGGCAGACTGTTATAGAGTGGCCCGTGGGCTAGTGCCCACTGAAGTGCCCTGGCGCCCAAATCAGAACCTCCGATGCCAAAGAGGACCACCTCGTCAAAATTACTTTGGATGTCTTTTGTTGCGGCGGTAATCTTGTCTACATAAGAAATATGCTCCACATCCATCCATGAGAGATTTTTTTCTGCAGCATCTTCCCCCGAAAAGTTTTTCTTATAATATTGTTTTAGATCGATTAACTTTTCTGTTCCTGCTTTTGTTTTCAGCCCTGAGCAGGCTGGCATTAAAGCCGCAAATATAAGCAACAGAAAAAATAGTTTCTTTGATAGTAATGTCAATGAGGTGCTCCAAGCAGTTTCAAGGTTGAGTTCCTCCACTACGGTTTGATGGGCTCGTTGCATTTTTCCTCCCACTCAGAATTGAGATATCGTCAAAGCTTAGACGCCCCAGACTATTGTACAGCTCCTTGTTTAACAAGCTTTTTTTAAGCTTTTTCTAATTCTCCAGTGGCTGTAAGATGATGGATTATTAGAGAAAACTACTGTTTTTTTGAGGATTCAGGTTGGAAATGAAGCCACTCTGCTGGGGCTTTTTTCATTCCGTCTTTAACTATGGTTTCAACGAAATGTTCGGTTGTAGCAGGCGTTGGTTCTAGTTGGCCATTTTCAATTTCGCTGTACATATATGTTTCAATAAATTGAAAGAGCTCCGGGTTGTTGTTGTATGTCTTTTCGAAGAGATGTTGATTTTTTGTTCTTGCCACCACTACAGAGGCTGCGGTTCCAAGGATTAAATCAGCGACAACCTCTCGAGGTACAGTTTCTCCATCGATGCTTATAACGAAATTACTGTCTTCACTGTCGCCGATTAGCACTTCAGGCGCAAGCTGATATAGTTCATTTAGTTGTTCATCCAGGACCTTGTAATCGACGTCTTCCATCAAAAGTTTAGGTGATAGCTCGCCTGTTTCATAAAGGTCCGACAATGCTTTGAATGAACTTGGGCTTGCCGTAAATCTTGAACCGCCAGCTGTTATTTCAAATAAGGTGTTTTCGTTATATACATATAGTCCACCTGACAATATGTTTCGTGCCGCATGAAATTCGATAAATTGTGACAAGGGAGTTTTAATATAGTCGCCAATGTCATCCCGGTGGAATATGGCGCTTATATAGTGTTTTTTCCAAGGGGCCTCATCTTGCCATAATGGAAACCATTTTGTAATAAATGGATCGATTATATTTCGTCCAAGGACGCGGTCAATGGCGACTGCCATTGGTTTATCCCACCCGGCTAATAGTTTAAAGGTGTTCCTTAAGGGCAGCGTTGTTAAGCTTCTGCCAAGGGTCCATTTAGCCATCTGCCCAGGTGATGTCCCAAGTGTATATTGTCCCCTAACTTCGTCATAAACGGTGCCGATTATTGTATCGTGCCATAGACAGAACAGCGCAATGCCTTTAAGGTTAAGCCTTGGAGCAAATTTTATCGAGAGATTATTACCGGGATAAAGCGCCAGCCTCGGAACGTTGGGTTGTACAGCGTTTCTGATCAAAAATTCCTCTAGTGGGAGGAGTTTCCCAATTTCTTTGAATTTTCCGCCAAATTCACGCATAAATACCTGACTACCCTGAATTCTTACAAGGGCACTTGGATCCGCAGTTCTTCTCATTGAGAGAATCTTTTGTAGGACGGTGCGGGTTTCACCATCGAGTTTCTTCCAAGATTCGACGCCAGGCATAAAAGAGCTCATTGCATATTCGACCGGTGTAATGAAGCTTCGAAGTGCGGTTTGATGGCCGTCGCCTATTTTACCAACTTCCTGAAGGTGACCATTTTGACGCCTAAATACACGACCATTTCTTATTAAAACCCTTTCAGGTTTATTATTTCGTGTGACAGTGTTCCAAATGCGAGTACGTATGGGAGGTTTATTCTTTATACCGGAAGTTTCACTGAGAAGTTTTTCAACCTCATCAATAGAATCTAAGCTGCGCTGAGTATTTTTTTGTTCCAGTAGTGCGCTTGACAATTTTTCCGATGCTTTTTTGAATTCACCCTTTCTTATCTTTAAAAGTTCTCTAGTGCTCCTAGCGACGTCATCAGCGGTGTCTGCTGTGATTTTTTTGGCTGCAGCTCCAACTTTATCCAGTGCTAAAATAGTTTTGTCAACTTGTGTTTTTGCAACAAGGGTCGCTTCATTTGCGGCAGCCAAACGTTGCTGAAGATATCGATAATACGTTGAACTTGAACCAAATTCGGCCATCGAAAATTCCATGGGCGTTACAAAACGTCTCAAAATGTCCCATTCATTATTTGTCAAAGTTCCAACAAGCTTTCTGCCCTTTTCGTAGTTTTGAAAAATGCCATTTTTGGCGATATGAATGTTTTTTTCAATTTTTTCAATGAAAACTACGCCATCATTGTTTGCATGGGGCATGATTTTTTTCAAAACAGCTTGTTCTTCAGCTGAAAGTGCCTCAAATGATAATTTGCCAGACTTAAAAGAGCGATCATTAAAGATTACTCGCGTTTCTAGGGCTGTAACATTACTTCGATTCTTACCCAGATAATTCTTGAGCCACCGACCTCTGGACTGACCAATTATTGAGCCAAGGGTATAATTCATAAGAGCCCTGTCCCAGTTGATGTCATATATGAGTTTTTCAAGAAAGGTTGAAAAGCTTCTTTGGGCACCCTTTGCTTCACCTGATGTAGTTTGCATCAATACGTCCTGTATTCGGTCCAGAAAAAACATTAGCCTTGTCCCACCCTTGTCAATCTTTAAAAAGTGGATACCGAAACGGGTGGCAAGAAACATACCCATGAAATTGCCTACAATTGAAAAAGCGGGATCTTTACTAGGCAGATCCTTTCGGAAAAATGCCTCAATTCCTAAATAGGGCAAACTCGCACGCTCGGCACCATGAAACAGGGCATCAACGAACCCTTTTACCGATTGCCATCCACCGACCCTTTGTAGCTGATTAGTTACCGGATGATAGACCCTTAGGCCAAAAAGCGTTCCAATCTTTGTCCCGAATGATTGATTTTTCAAAAATGCCTTTGGGTCTTTGAGGCCAAAATTACGACTACTTCCAATGAGGAGCTTTTTGGTAGTGAGTCCAACTGCCTTCATCATCTTAAGATAATCCTGATTTACTTGTTTGAGAAGGGTTGCTGAGGATTCTTTGAGGGCAGGGGTTTTTGTAATAACGCCTTTGGTGTATTGGATACCTACTTTTCCAAGATCCTTTGTGTTTAACACGAAATGTTTTCCTGCCTGATAAACATTCACAAAACGTGTACCTAAATTTACCCAGGTTTCTTTTTGAGCGAGATTGAATCCCCATTTCTGCAGAGGCAACCGTGTGGTCCTAAAGGCAACTGTGTTGAGAGCAAGTGCCAATGCCGCCAAAGAATAGTTGAAAGCAGCGTCCAGTAAAGAAGTCTTTGTATAACCCGAGTAAAAGGCCTGCCATGTTGCATCACTTGACAGCATGGCAATTCCCATATCACCACCCAATGCAGCAGTTGCTCCTACTGCACAACCAAGAGGATTAGCGGAGACAAGGGTGCCAACAACACAACCACCCAACCCTGCTCCCAATTGAACATACCATTTGTGATCAAATAGATGGTTTGATCCTTCTCCCAACATTGCAGTAAGTCGTGGCAATAAGTTGTCCCAGGAGACATCATCGATATCGTCAGGTATTTTTCCGTTTAACCGTACCTCTCTGGGGACAAAGGATCTTTCGGATCGTAAGAATTTAACATATTTTGTATTTGCAAATGGTTTTTCAATTTCGTCTCTGACATAGATGAAAGCATCTTTAAACTGATGATTGCCAAATAATGTTATGGCGTAGGTGCTCCTTAGAGCTGCAAGGTACTCCTTTTTTTCTTCTTCTGATGAGGGAATATTGTAGATATCAATTATTTTTTCAATATTATCAATGAGATTTTTAAGGTTTGACAGATTGGAGCGAAATTGTTCATCATTGTTTTTTTCACCTGATAAAGAAAACTCTCTTGCATGTTTCGAGGATACCTCAGCTCTTTCCAAGGCAATGTATAGTAGAGTTTGGATTTCCTCCTCGCTTGGCTCGTGATCCAATTTTTCTAAACCGAAATAGGAAAAAGACAAGAGGTCTTTCTTGCCATTTTTAATCAGGATTTGATTAATAAGATCTTCACATGCATCGGTTGCTTTTAGCGCACTTTGAAGTTTACCATTTCTTTCAAAGGCTGCGCTTAAATATTTTTGAGTACGCAAGTGCCATACGGTTTTATCGGGACCGGGCAGGGTGCTGGCCAGCGCTTTCAGCTTTTCGATGTCTTTTAATTGATTCAAAAACTCAATTTTCTTTTGAGTTTGCGATAAAAATTCCACGTCTAGCATTAAATCGCGTGCCTGCAAAATGTTGTAATACAAGGAGAGCGTTCGTGCAATTTTGGTTTTACTTGGAAGATCCGAATTGTCTAAAGTTGTTGCCAACCATTTATTGAAAATATCCAACGCTTGGCCGGCCTCTTCGATTTGAAGAAGTGTTGTTGCAAACATTACTTCTTTTTCAAAATTTATTTCATCTATTGATGAATGTTTGTAAACCGCGATTTCTTTATCACTGGGAACATCCTCATCCCAAATGGCATCCATTGCTTGATAATCATCAGGCAATTGTATTTCTAATATTTCGTATCCAACATCATAAATATTTTTAATGCTATTTACAAATTCTGCCTGTTCTTTGATTTTTTTTGGATTTGATTCATTTATTTTTCTAATGGTATCTTGCAGTGATTCACACTCCCTTTTCATTATAAGATATCTTTTTCGGCCACGTTCCTCATATTGTTGAATAACAAAGCCTTTGGCGGAGGCGGGCATTCCAATAAGTCCCATATTTGTTTCATACCAATTACCCCTGTGTTCGGGAATAGGCTTGTCCATGGAGTATTCTTCAAGAGAACCGCCATTTATTAAAGCCATGCGTTGAAAATATATAGCAAATTTGATCATGGTATCGAGACGGATTTCTTTTATTTTTCGAAGATGATCTGCAATGCCGTATCTTTCATTTATAACCTTTAAAGCTGAAACCTTGGAAATGACTTTGCTTAACTTTTTTGGTGGAACATAGATGTTGTTTTTTTTTGCTTCATCAATAAATTTAAAGTATAGTTCTTCGACCATTGGATATAGCTTATATATGGTCTCATATCTGACTGCTTCATTTACGTTGTCGATTTCAGCTAATAAATACTCGAGCCCTTCGAACGTGGCTTTAGCCCGCATGGCCACCCAAAACCGGCCAGTTGTGGCCACCTGAAAACCGGCCACTCGATAGT
>CAZHVX010000059.1:0-11378 GCA_964536295.1 uncultured Pseudomonadota bacterium | reverse complement strand
TATGCCAGGTGGTGTGAGAGGTCGAGGGGCGTGAGCCCCTCACCTACTCGATTACGCGTTCTTAATGATCCGGTTGAGAAAGCAAGCGGAGAATTTAGAACGCGTTATCCTGAGCAAGCCCAAAGGACGCGTCGAAGGATTTTACACAGAGAACGCTGAGATATTGAAACCTCTGAAAAACTCTTTTTTTTGTCATTGCGAGGAGCGAAGCGACGTGGCAATCTCCTGTAAACACTTGAATTTAGGAGATCCCTGCCTGCCGGCAGGCAGGGCCACGTCAGCCTATGGCTTCCTCCCGCCTACGCCACCCGCCGGTGTTACGCTTCAGCCAGAGGCTGATCCGCCTTTGGCGGAAAAACTATGGCGAGGCAAGAGGCTTCGGCGAGGCAAGCGCGATGACATACGAATTAAAAAACAATTTTTCAGAGGTTTCATATTATGTATGCAGGGATACCGTACCAAAACGATCGAATAATACTGGATATTATTAAAATGGCATGCTAATAATGCCTTGCTTATGACAACCAAAAATGAAGGAAAAAAGGCTGTAGAGCTAATCTGCGGGGATCTTTTAAAGGAGCTTACAAGGCTCGAAAAAGTGGCTAAGGGGGCTTTTGCCAAAAAATGCGAAGAGAGCTTTAAAATGATGAGGGCAAAAATAGAAGACCTTGAAAGCTACATGCAAATGATAGATTCTTCTTCAGCCGTTGAAAGGCCAGCCTCAAAAAAAGATAATTATTTTGACGTCCTAAGGTTGGTTCAAAATTCTTGTTTAAATCACGACATTTTGTTTTTGAGACGTCAGATCTCTTATCACGTTTCTTCCGCATCGAACTTGCCAAAGGTATTTGCTGACAAGGATAAAATTTTAATAGCACTCAATAATATAATTGCCAGTTGTGTTAAAATTTTACCGCATCGTGGACAGATCGATATCTCCTTAAAACAAGTTGAAGATCGATATGGTGATAATGTTGAGGTTAGTGTTGTTGGAAAAGGAAGGGTAATATCAAGTCAGGAAAGGTCAAAGATCTTTGGAGAGTTGTTTGAGATAAAAGAAATCTCCGATGAAGCAGAAATATTGGGCCTCACTGTTTGTAAAAGGATAATACAGGAGTTTTACGGACAATTTTGGATCGAATTTCCAAAAGAAGACGAGATAGAGATATCCTTCAGGCTTCCATGCGATGATATATCAAAGTTGGGCGGGAAAATTTCAAGACATACATTTAAATACGATATTTCTATACCGGACTTTGTGACCATTAAAGATAAATTTGGTGATACTAAAAGCGAAGGATTATTAACACAGGTGGAAGAATATGTTAGAAGCTTGGTTCGCCATCCTATTGATATAGTGGTCGCTTTTGCAAACAGTGGCGTTGTTAGCGCTATATATGAAACCCCTGAAGGTGCGGCTCAATCCGTTGCTGGTAGGATATCTCAAAAGCTTGCAGAAGAGGAATTCAGAATTGGTAAGAAGCCAATAGATATTTCATTTAAATATAAACTTTCAGCTATTAAGTAGAGATTGGATGATATCAATAAAAGAAATCCCTGATTTGTTTTTCTGGGGACTTTTCATTATATACCTTGCCCCCCTATTAAGGCTAATTGCAGCGCCCATATGTCTTGGAAAAGTTTCTCCATTTGCATTTTTAGGAGAGATCCTTGGTAAATTTGAACTGCTCTTTGGAGGTGCGAGAGATATCTTTGTTGGAGCCTTTCTGGTAATCCTTCTCTTTTTTCATCTGTTTTCAATAGACATGATATGGTTTAGGCATAACTATCAGGGCGCCGCCTTCATCTTGTTCTTCATCTTAATTGGAATGTTTGATCTTTATCAGAGAAAAATGAGTTATAGAAATATAATAACCTGGCTGTACCTGTTACAACACGCGAATCCAAGAGTATTTTTTAGATATTATCATTTAGTATTCAGTCCATTTGTCATACCCCTGCCCAAGAGCGTGCTTGCAATTGACCCAATAAATATTCAGTTCAAAACTGGGCGTGTCCATAAAAGGACGATAAAACCAATTATCCCCGGCTTTTTTTCCACCCTTCTGCTTGTTAGATTGCTTACAAAGGCTCAGCGTTGGAAGGGGACGAAATACGCGAGAAGGCTTGGAGATAAACTACTTGAGGTGTGGGGTTTACAAATCGCCCAATTGGCAAATTTGAATATTCAAACCAAGGGGATAGAAAAACTTAACAAGCTTGATGGGAAAAATATCGTTCTTTTTAATCATAAGAGTTATATGGATTTTGCTATTGGTCATCTTCCATTTTTTGCCGTTAGCCTAAAAGATAATCGCGAATTTCGTTTGCGTTTTTTGGCTGCCAAGGATCATTTCATAGATAATTTTTTCTTTAAAAGGATATTGGGGATCGGGAAGGCGGCGGAGATGATGGGTGCTATATTCGTTGATAGAAAGCGCAAAAAAGAGGGTAAGGCAAAGCTCGCAATTGATGAAGCGGTAAAAAAACTTATATCAGAAGATATTGATATCGCAATATATCCGCAGGGCACGAGGTCCTGGAAGCATACAGGAGTAAGAGGAGAACGCCTTGATGCAGGTTATTATGCGGTTGGAAACGTGGATCGTTTGAAAAAAGAGGGGGATCATTTAAAAAAGGGCGCTGCGTATTTGGCAACAATTGCAGCCATGAAGATGGCGGAATTAGGGGAGTGTAAAATAAACCTGATACCTGTGGGCATTGAAGGGATCGCTATTGTCTGTCCCAAGCATGCAATAAAAATTCAGACCGAAACTTCTATTAATATTGTGATTGGTGATCCAATTGTTGTGCAGAGTAAGGATGTTAAAAATATCAAACAGGACAGCAATCGTTGGCCAGGTAAAACAAAGGAGAATTCTAAGTATCATCAATTTGTTGATAAGCTTCACAAGAAGATCGATGATAGTTTTAGAGAGATATTGAAAGTGCACGCTCGTTTGGAGAGAAGGTTTTTTATGGATATCCAGCAGTTCATGTCTTTACATGATCAGGAGGATGTCCATTTTGCAATGAAGCAGTGGCATAAAACAGGTGACAATTTAATATACGTAATCCTCGATTATATCTATGCTTGTTCACCAAAACATTGGAGAGGCTTTATGGGCGAATTGGCACATTCGTTGATGGAAAATGCCAAAAGAAGTGAATACGAAAATTTGAGAAATAAGATTGCCGATTATGTTGGGAAGTAAACTATTAGAAATTTCCCCTCAAATAATTTGATGTATTGTTGAGGTAGGTCATCCTGAGCGTTAGCGAAGGATCCAGCGTTTTCCACTGGATTCTTCTCCTTCGACTCGCTTTGCTCACTCAGGATCAGAATGACATGTTAGGTTTTTCTTCATTTCAGAAATTGTTTTAGCATAGTCCTTGCTTCCAAAGATGGCCGATCCCACCACGATAACATCCGATCCCGCTGCTGAAACTGTATTGATATTGTCAATCTTCACACCACCATCAACTTCAATGAATGTTTTAAGTTTGTTGTCATTTATGTATTTACGAAGTTTAACTATTTTTTCCAGGCACTTTGCAATCATCCCCTGGCCGCCAAAGCCAGGATTCACGGTCATTACAAGTACAAAATCTGCAAGATGAACGTATGGTAGCAATTTATCAAGTGGAGTTGGTGGATTTATCACAGCGCCAGCCCTACATCCAAGGCTTTTTATCTTGGGAAGAAGCTTTTCTAAATCACACGCTTCAACGTGAACAGATATCCAATCAACCCCCGCCTTTGCGAAGGCCTCGATGTATTTTTCTGGGTCTTCAATCATTAGATGTGCATCGATTGGTAGCTTTGTACATTTTCGGATTGATTTCGCAACCGCTGGGCCAATTGTAATATTTGGCACAAAGTGGCCATCCATTACATCAAAGTGTATTACTTCGGCACCGGCTTTTTCTACGGCCTGGATTTCTTCCCCAAGTTTCGAGAAATCGGCTGACAATATTGATGGCGCTATCTGTTTTTTCATATTTGTTCCTTTTTTGTCAGGATTGACCGGTTTTTTCACCGCTGAGACACAGAACAAAAACGAAAACGCAGAAAAACAACTTCAGCGTTTTCTAAATAATTCAGCGATTCTGCGGTGACATAATAATCCTGTTAGAAAAATTATTTTAAAACAGTTCCAATTTGTAAGGGATGTCCCCTCAAAAACACATCTGCGGGCATGCGTTTTTTGCCTTCTATCTGTAGATCTTCAACTTTTAAAATATTTGATCCGGTTGATATATAAAGTTCCTTATCCACTTGAATAATTGTCCCAGGTTTTTCACTACTCTTTTTATCCAGGATAGTTGCCTTATAAATTCTAAGTGATTTTTCTTCAATATGAGTAAACGCTATCGGCCATGGTTGCATCCCTCGGATTAGATTGTTGATCTCTGTCGCGGGCTTGCTCCAGTCAATCAGGCCATCTTCCTTTTTTATTATGGGTGCGTATGTAGCGCTTAAATTATCTTGTGAAGATGGTTTTATCGATTTTGTTTGAATTCCTTGAATAGTTTTCATCAATAGGCCAGCGCCCATTTTGGCTAATCTATCGTGTAGTTCAATGGCAGATTCATCTGGTGAAATTGGAGTTTTGTCTACCAATAGAATATCACCCTCATCCATCCCTTCATTGATAAACATGGTGGCAACCCCCGATTCTACTTCGCCATTCACAACTGCCCACTGAATCGGTGCCGCCCCCCTGTATTTTGGAAGAATGGATGAATGGACATTAATGCATCCATATTTCGGTATATCCAAGATAGCCTTAGGTAGTATTTTTCCGTAAGCTACAACAACTATTAAATCCGGCTTTGACTCCGAAATTCTTTTTATCGATTCATTTTTTTTGATGCTTTTTGGTTGAAAAAGGGGAAGATTGCATTTGCTGGCCAATTGCGCAACTGGACAGGCTGTTAGTTTCTGACCCCTCCCCGCTGGCTTATCTGGCTGTGTGATAACAAGATTAATATGATAATCGGAGTTAATTAGTGATTGCAAAGACGGAACTGCAAATGCAGCCGAACCCATAAATGTTGTTTTCATATTATCAAAGTCACCAGTAACCAGAAACCAGTGACCAGAAAATTGAAAAAATTCATATTCTGGTAACTGGAAGCTGGCAACTGGAAACTTAAAGAATTGCGGTCTTCTTTATTTTTCTCAAATACAGGTCACGTTTTAATCTACTTGCATGATCAACAATTAATTTGCCATTTAGATGATCGAGTTCATGTTGTATTGCTACAGATAACAATCCTTCGGCATCTAGTGTAAATTCTTTACCATTTCTATCCAGGGCTTCCACCTTGATTTTTTCAATCCTCTTTATTTTGACCGTAAATTCAGGGACGGAAAGACACCCCTCTTCCCATTCGATTTCGCCCTCATGTCCAATTATCTTGGGATTGATAAACTCTATCAGCTTGGAGGTCGTTTCTTTGCCCTCTGTGGGGTCGATACCCACGATAATTACGCGTTTGCTAACGCCCACCTGTGGAGCGGCCAGGCCGAGCCCAGCGTTCGCGTGCATCGTTTCCGCCATATCATCCAAAAGCCGCCTTATTGAAGCATCAACTTCATCAACGGATTTGGCAAGCTCTTTAAGAATGGGATCAGGATATGTACGTATATTTAGCATTGTCATCCTGTCAAAGTAACCAGAAACTGGTTTCAAATTCATTAAATCATAACAAATTAATAGGGTCAACATCGATGTTTATTTTAACCCCCGATGGAGTCAATTCATCTATGTATGGCCGGACAGAATGCAGGAAGTTATTTAATTCCTTGGCACTCGAGCCTTTGATTAAAATCTGCCATCTCCATTTGCCGCGAATTTTATCGAGCACGGCGGGTGCAGGGCCAAGGATAGATATTTTACCATTTTTAAAGCGCTTAAGCATTTTTGCTATCTTTTTTGAAGAATCGATTACACGATCTTCTTTGCTACTCAAGAGTTTTATATTTGCGAGCCTTGCAAATGGTGGATATCCCACTTCTTTCCTGGATATTAGCTCCCTATCGTAAAATGCTTTGAAATCGTGTTTCTGCGCGGCCATGATGCTTGGGTGTTCTGGATTATATGTTTGGATCAAAACTTGTCCATCCGTGCTGGTTCGTCCAGCACGCCCGGCAACCTGGGTTATTGTCTGGAAGGTCTTCTCTGCCGCCCTAAAATCGGGGATATTCAGAGCAATATCGGCATCTATAATTCCTACTAGTGTTACATTGGAAAAATCGTGTCCCTTTGTAATTATCTGGGTTCCAATTAGTATATCGATTTCATTGTTATGCATTTTATTTAATAGGTTTCTGCGATGATCCTTTTTGCCTGACGTATCGCTATCCAAACGTCCTATCTTTGCATTTGGAAAAAGTTTTTCGATCTCTGATTCAATTTTTTCTGTACCGGACCCTAGATATTTAATATTGATTCCATTGCATTTTTCACATGTGTTTGGTGGAGTGACCGAAAGATCACAATAATGACATACCAATTTTTTTGGCTTCAAATGATACGTCATTGTAATATTGCAATTTGGGCATACATACGTGTGTCCACAGTCTTCGCATAATAAAAAGTTGGCGTGGCCTCGCCGATTAAAGAACAACAGCGTTTGTTTGTTGTTTTTTAGGTTATCATTGACCGCGCTTATTAACGAGTATGAAAGAAATTTTGAGTTTTCGTTTCGCTCATAGCTGTCGCACATATCTACTATTTTAACCTTCGGCAAAACCGCGCCAAATGGCCTATCTGGGAGATGTAGGTAATGATATAGAGAGGTCTTTGCGTTATAGTATGACTCCAGCGATGGCGTTGCTGTTCCCATTACACATAGGGCTTCTTCAAATTTACCCCTGACTATAGCAACGTCTCTGGCGTTGTATGTGAGCATGTCTTCTTGTTTGTAAGAAGAATCATGTTCTTCATCGATAATTATAAGTTTAAGTTTTGAAAAAGGTGCAAAGATTGCTGAACGGGTTCCGACTATTATTGATATTTCATTATTTTGAGTCTTGATCCATTGATCCAGTCTTTGACTGTCAGTTAACCCACTATGATATAATCCAACCTTGTCACCAAATGCCTTTTTGAACCTTCCAATAAGTTGAGGTGTCAAAGAGATTTCAGGGACAAGCAAAATACCCTGCGATCCAAGTTCTAATAATCGTTCAAAAAGTTTTATGTATATCTCGGTTTTGCCTGAACCGGTTATTCCGTGAAGTAGGTAATTAGATGCTTTCCCACTGATGAGAGATTTTTCGATACTATCAAAAACAATTTGTTGATTCGGAGTTAGTTTTAATGGTTTTCCCTTACTGTCATCTAAGGATTCATCTGGAATGATAACTTTTCGCGATTTGACATCCGTAAACTTTATTGAAGTTAATTTATTTGGGAGGGCAGTTTTGCAGATATCACCAATTGGCCTTTGATAATAATTATTCATCCATTTGATAAGCCTCAACATGTTTTTTGAAAACGCGGGCTTTTCATCCAGAAGACGTTTTATGGCTTTGATTTTTGTGTCTTTTAAATTTTTGGGAAGATTGTTTACCAATTCAATTATGTAACCAACAGCATCTCTCCTGTTAAGGGGGACAATAACCCGGGCTCCAATCTCAATTTTATCGGATAACTCTGGTGGAATTTCGTATGTAAAGAGGTGGTCTACCGGGGTGGATATTGCTATTTGTGCATACATGTGGGTGTCTTAAGCATTTATCTGCCTTTAGGCAACATAAATATTTTCCCAACCTTCATCAAAAAGGGGTCCCCTTTTTGATGAAGGTTGGGGTGAAATTGGGGAATAAAGCCCCACTTTTGCCCTGGTGCGGAAAATAAAGATTAATAAAATCAACTGGTTATGATGGACAAGATTGGCATGGACATTGCTCTATTTATACGGCAGAAAAGGGGACAATATGAAAAAAATAGTTATCACAATAATTACGATATTTGCCGTAGCGGTTAGTGTGGCCTCATTTGCAGAATCCATGAAATTGGCAAGTAAGACCCCAGATATAGTTGAGCCATTGGAACATATGGGGGATGGCCAGCTTGCTCTTTATAACACACATACTGGTGAAAAACTGGATGTTGTTTTTAGAGATGGTGGAAAGTATGACATGGATGAAATCGAAAAGATTAATCATATTTTAAGATGTCGTTTTACGGATAAGCAGACGCAGATGAGCAGAAAACTTGTAGAATTGGTTGATAAGATTCAGGACCATTTCAGGGGAAAGGAAGTTCATGTCATTTCAGGATTTCGTCACCCCGAATTTAACAGCTATTTAAGAAAAACGGGTCACAAGGTTGCAAAGTATAGTTTCCATATGGATGGTATCGCGATCGATATAAGAGTTCCTGGCGTATCAACAAAAGAGTTGCGTGATTACGCAGCGTCATTAAAGGCCGGCGGCGTTGGATACTATCCAAGTCAGTCATTTGTTCATGTTGATGTTGGTAGAGTAAGATATTGGTAGTCAGCTATAGTCGCAACCTTCTCCACTATAAACCAGAAGACAATCCATAAAAACTTCCTGTGAGGTTTCTTTCCAGTCGTGAATTATCATAAATAGTTTACCAAAGTCTAAATCCTCAATCTTATAACCAGCGTTGGTTAGGGTCTGGAAGAGTGCCTCCTCTGGATCGGGTACCTTTTTGTAAACATCTTTGTGGAGAATGATTGTTTTGCCATGAACCTCGATAGGTTCGTAAATTATTTCAACCGGTACGGATTTTCCCAGCACTACCTTGTAGGTCTCTGTAGGATTTTCCTGATATTTCTGAAGATAGCTGTAGGTGTTTTTGTAGGTCAGCTGACTCTGTAAAAACCACGCAAGCTCCACAGCATCCTCATTTAACATCCTGATACATCCATGGCTGGCAGCTCGTCCGATACTCTTTGGACTTGATGTTCCATGGACCAATATACCTCCGGCGATTGGCAGCTTAACCAAACCCAGTGGATTTAATGGCCCCGGAGGTGTATCGACTTCGTCCACTGCCCATGGTTGATCTGGTGGATACCACCATGGGTTCCACTCAATTTGTTGCATATTATATCCACTCATCTCTGGCGTTGGCCAAATCTTTTGTCCAACAGCAATAGAGTACGTCTTTATCGGATCATCTTCGTTATAGACCGTTAGTCGCATTGCGGGAATATTAATAACTATATTTAGATCTGGATAAATTGAGAGTGATTCATCTTCATCTGAATCATGATATGAATGAGTATTTCCCGCAGAGGTGGCCTCATCCGAATTTGCCGGGTAAGGGCACAACGTAGCCAGGGTAAAAAATAGACACCATATCGTTATTTTGAGTCGCATCAAATAAACCCCCTTTGTGGACCCTAATGCCTTGTATTGCACAGGGTGTACCAAGAGGGGGCTTTTGAGCGATGTTTAAACGCTTGAAAAATAAGAGAAATATAATTTTTTTATTTTATAGGGGTGGAAAATGACCACAAACAACAAACAAATTTGACACATTACAAATCAATTTTTGTCTTTAATTCATCCCTTGTTACCTCGAAGGCCTTCTTTGAGGTGTCAGTAAACCATTTAGGGGGATTTTTAAGAACGTTGTCAATAATGCTGATATATCTTTTTAGATCATCTGTATTCATCTTGGATATATCAACCTGTGGTACTTCGAGTGGGTCTTCGCCCGCATCCTGTTTTACGGGAAATTTTACATTGGTTGAATGTTCTTCCAGAAATTTCATGTCATCCTTTGAGGTAGTCAGTGACGATGATAAAATTGATCTGCTTGTATAGACGATGCAATATGCCACGGCACGTCTTTCCGGTGTTGAACAACTATTAGGATATTCGCCTGTAATCTTTGGTGTGATATTTTTATCCTCTGCCGGAAAAAAATCCTTTATTAACCTTGCTGCACTACCAAAACTACCTGCCCTGATCCAGAACATCCTGCACGAACCTTTATGACACTTCATCAATCGAACCTTGTTATCAAAAGGATTGGATCCGGAAAGCATATCCCCCGGTTTGGTTTCTCTGCATTTCTCATTTCCAAAGTTCATCAGTTCCGGATAATCGGCCAGCATCTTTTCGGTTACGGATATTTCCAATGTTGCCTGACAGCTGTCATATTCACCCATCTTGCCTCCTATAATTATTCCCGTTCCTTACTCTCCATATAATAGTTTTCCAACCTTCCTTAGTCTACCTCCCCCTAAGGGGGAGGCTAGGTGGGGGTGGCGTAAATATCCCTACCCATGACATCTTGTCGGCAATCCTTTACAAAAAGTTGCTATAACTGGCCAATAATCAAAAAAATAAATATTCAGACAGGATAAAGCAGTTATTGATAAATTCTTGAAATGACAGCTTAAATTGCGATTCTAGGTGGATTATGTCTCCTTACGTGGGGGGGAAATAACGAATTCGTGGGTACTTTCATTGTCACCGACGAGTTTGCCGTTTTCCATGGGGATATCAATGATCGAATTTTCCTGGATTGTCCACCCTTCGGGCAATCCAAGTTGTTCCTTTATTCCGTCAAAATATTCAGCGTCAGTGTTAATTGTTTCATAGACATCTGCAGGGTTATCACCATTGGATATAGCATCACTCGTATACGGTGAAATATGGCCCAATTTTACCCTAATGCTGCCGTCGGGTTGCGGCTCTGTATTGATATCTGTAATCAGACCATCCGTATCTAATGTATCCATTTGCTCTTTTACAATATCACCGACGCGCTGGGCCTCCTGTTTTAGTCTTTCCTCTTCTGCCACTCTCTCTTTTTCTTTGTACTGTTCTCTTACATCCTTGATTGTTAACACTGCAGGCCCAGTTGTATCTGGCCTTTTTTGTGGTTTATTTGAACATATACGTTGAAGCTCCTGATTTGCCTCGTAACAGGCGCAACTACCTTCGAATGGATCAAATTCTCCATTAACATTTTGAACGCATTCATTATTACATTCGTCGTGTACTCCTTGAACTTTCCCAAGGTCGTTACATATCGGAATAACATTGCAATCTTTTACCTCACTCATAATTTTCTCCTACTGGGAGTGGTGGAAAATACGTTTTGTCATCCTGAATTCGCCAAAGGCGAATGAAGCCTGCCTACCGCAGGCAGGGATCCAGAGTTAACAAATTGATTTCACTGGATTCTTCGCCCGCCTTTGGCGGACTCAGAATGACACGATAGTCAACAAAATGTATTTTCCACCACTCCCCTACTACGATATTATTATCGGTTTTTTTGGGGGGAGAAGTTGCGAAGTGGCATAAATACTTTGAAATGACTTAAGGAACCTCTGAAAAATTGATTATTTCGACATTTAACAATATTGTCATTCTG
>CAZHVX010000058.1:0-11523 GCA_964536295.1 uncultured Pseudomonadota bacterium | reverse complement strand
ATCGTAAGATAGGCGGGCCAGCCTCGCCGTAGCTCATCTAGGCGGGGTGAGGGTGTCGTCACTTAAACTATCACGCTACAACTAGCCTATCAATCAGGTTTTAGGTCTATCATTATTTATGAATTATCGCAAGTAGTGTATTTAAAGTACCACATTCACCGCAGAGAACGCGGAGGACACAGTTTTTTATGATGTCATCCCCGTGAAAACGGGGATCCAGCATTGTTGACAAGACTGGATCCCCGTTTTCACGGGGATGATATAATAGCTGCGGGCTTTGCGTATTCGGCGGTGAGGAAAAAATCATTATATTTCGTCAAAAACTCCATTAGTAATACCGAAACAGGATGAACGCTGATAAACACTAATGTATAATAAATTTGGATCCCTAAAACATAGATAATATCAGCATTTATCCGCGTTAATCCTGTTTCAAGAAAAATTGTGAACCGGAGAATGACGTTGGGTCGGGCACTCCTTTGTATTATTAGTTTGACAGGTTGTCTTTTATAATATACAATTCGATGTATGAAATATTTAAGCAGATCAAAACTAGAGACATGTCTTCGGAAAAAGAGCCTAAATATCAGTCAGTTAGCAAAAATATGCGGCATCTCTAGGCAGAGTATCTACAATATGTTTGATAAAAGCTCTGTTTTTAGTTCAAGTTTTGAAAAAATACTTGCTCAACTTGATATTGATTATAAAACTATAACTGAAGACAGGGATTCCATCAGAATCATCCTTAGCTCCTTTCCTGACAAGATTAAAAAAATTGTCATTGAGCTGGTTAAATTTACTAATGATAATAGTGCTGATTTGATTTTGTTTGGTTCCCGCGCGGCCGGCAAAACAGGGGTTCGTCATGACTGGGATTTCGCGGTAAATTTTCACAAAACAGTACAAGACAAAAAATTACGGCTATTAAAACAAAAATTGCAGGATCAGTCATTCCCTTATAGGGTTGATCTTGTCAATTTAAATATTGCGCCAACGTGGTTCAAGGATTCAATAGATGAGGATAAAATTTATTTGAGAAAGGAAGACAAAGATGAAAAAAAATAAGATAAAAAATGCTACCGTAAAAACGGCTGAGGCCCTTGCCGATTTAAAGGAGGCTTTGGAATTATTACAGCAAACTAAGGCAGGCAAGGAAAAAGATCTTCTTGCAGATGGTGCCGTAAAGCGATTTGAAAGCCTCTTTGAATACTGTTGGAAAACCCTAAAAATATTTGTTGAGTATCAGGGTGGCGAGGCCCCCGGCCCAAGGCCCGCCATACAGGAAGCAATTCGTTTTGGTTGGATTAAGAATCCGGAGTTCTGGGCCAGCGCACTTGATACCAGAAATGCAACAGTACATGATTATTTTGACGCCGCTCCAAAAAATTATATGGAAATTATAAAAAAATACGCAGATGAAGTTGAACGTGTCATACAAATTCTTAATAAGATAAAAATAGGTGAAATATAAAATGGAAAAGAAGACTATAGCATTAGTTGAGCCCTGTTATTATGGAGTTGGCCTTGTGGAATCGGCATATGCCCGGGAGTATGATATCATAGCTATTGTATCATCTGCCGAAAATCCAAAGACATACGGCTATGAAGGTAAGTTTAAGGATCTAATTATTGCCGATATCCGAAGTGCTACTTCAGTTAGCCAAACCATTGACACCTATCCTCACAAAGATAAGTTCGACGCTATCATTCCAGGTAATGATTATGTTACGCCACTTACCTCCGAGGTAGCTAAATATTTTGGCAAAAAGCACATCTCCATTGAAGCGGAATACACGGCGCGATATAAAGATCGGCAAAGAATCGCCTATCAAAAAGCCGGCATGCCAAATGCCAAATTTGGTAAGGCAAAAAACATTGCTGAGGCACAAAAATTAGCTGAAGATATAGGGTATCCTATAATAGTTAAGCCAACTCATTGCGCATGCAGTCAAAATGTCCATAAAGTTGATAACGATACGCGCCTAAAGGAAATCTTTGCGGTGCTAGCTGATTTCAAAACAACCTACCTTGACTGGAATGTACATGAAGAGTTCTTGATTGAAGAATATATCGAAGGACCAGAATTTAGCGTTGAAATATTCATGCATAATGGTGAAGTCCTTTTCGCATCCGTTACTGAAAGGATAAAAACGGCACCTCCATTTTTCGTTGAACTGGGCCATGTCGTTCCAACTTCGACCTACATCGATAAAAGTGAAGAGTTGATCGATGCATCCAGACAGGCCATGCTTGCCATAGGGTTGGGAGATGGTCCGGCTCATATTGAATTTCGCATCTCTGGCCGAGGTCCTATTATCATGGAAACCAATGCGCGCCCAGGTGGAGACCATATTGCTCAAAATTTATTAATTAACGCCTTTGGAATAAACTTTTTTGATGCATATCTAGATTTTTATCTCGATAATCCAATAAAAATTGAGCCCACCAAGAATAAGGCCTCTTCGATTGCATACTTAGTTGCAACACAAAATGGCCAGGTGAAGTCCATCAAGGGCGTTGATGAATTGGATAAAAATCCTCAAATAGTATCTCATAACTTTACTGTAAAAGAAGGTGATATCATCCGATTACCTGAAGATTCAAATGACAGATTGGGGTATGTAATATCCTTGGCGGACACGCCGGCCGAGGCAAAGAAGCTGGCCTTTGATGCCATAAATACTATCGTTATCGAATATAAATAATTAATCCAGAAACAGGACGCTTTCAACTATCGACCATCGACTATAAATTTCCCCCAATTTGCAATTAGGATGGCACACCAACCCTTCACCCAGCCAACCATTAAAAACTTAGTGTCTTAGTGCCTTTGTGGTTAAGAAAATCGTTGTCTTTTAGATGAATATGATTATATTCACCGCTGAGACGCAGAAGTATTAAGAATACGCAGAAAATATTAGAATGCACAGAATGAATTCCGCGTGTTCATAATTATACACCGCTGAAACACAGAAAATTAATGAAAACGCAGAATTATATTTTCAGCGTATTCATTTCCATTCTGCGTCTCTGCGGTGTATATAATGAAATAGTGGAGGCATGAATGTCAGAAAATACAATAGATTTCAATGATCCTAATGTTATCAAGTGCTTGGACCATGGTTTCGTTCGCCTGATCGATGTCATGGGGGATGATGCCGCAATTGTGCAATCCGCACGTGTCTCATATGGCAAGGGCACCAAAACACGAAGCGCCGACCGGGGCCTAATAAATTATCTCCTAAAAAACGATCACACCTCACCATTTGAAATGGTGGAGTTTAAATTTCATACAAAGATGCCTATGTTCGTAGCCAGGCAATGGATTCGTCATAGAACCGCAAGCGTTAATGAAATCAGCGGCCGCTACTCCGTTATGGATGATAAGTTCTGGCAACCATCCGATGAAGAATTAAGAATTCAGGACAAGATCAATCGCCAGGGTTCAACCGATGAAACCCTTCAGGGTGAAGATGCAAGGATCGTGAAACAAAATTTTGAAAATGACCAAAAACTTCTCTACAATCATTACACCGAGGCCCTGGATAAGGGGATGGCAAGGGAGCTCGCCCGTGCAAATCTTCCATTAGCGACATATACCGAATGGTACTGGAAGATCGATCTTCACAACCTAATGCATTTTTTAAAACTCCGCCTTGATTGGCACGCCCAAAAAGAGATTCGGGTCTTCGCCCAAGCCATGGCCTATTTTGTTAAACAAAGGTGTCCCCTGGCCTGGGAGGCCTTTGAAGAACATATCTTATATGCCTCAAAGCTCTCTAAGTCAGAGTGGTCCCTCGTCAAAAAGACCTTAGACGATACCGGTAATTATGATAAACTCCTAAAACTCCGCGAAGAGGAGTTAAAGGCAGAGGGGGCCTCTGAATGGAAGGTTCACGAAGAGCTAAACGCCCTCACCAAGGCCTTTAATAAGAAGAGTTTATTGTAACACCGCAGAACCACTGAATAATTATGAACACGCTGAATTCATTCTGTGCATTCTAATGTTTTCTGCGTATTCTTAAAACTTCTGCGTCTCTGCGGTGAATAAAATCAAATGCCAAGATATTATTACAAAAAAATATGGCGCAAAGAAAAAAAGCGCAAAACAAAAACAAACCCAATAAAAAGATGGCTTGTAAGGATTAAGTTTTTTGGAACACTTTTTCTGATATTCGCCGTAATCTTTTGGATATATTTTGCTTATCTGGGACATAAGGTGGCCTCAAAATTTGAGGCCCCCCGCAGATGGGATATCCCATCAAGGGTATATTCCGATTCAAAATATCTATACCCAGGAATAGATATCAAAAAAGAATCTATCGTTGATAAACTTAATCGCTTGGGATATCGTAATGTAGGCCAAAAGATCAAGGGGCCCGGGGACTTCGCGCATACAAACGATTTCCTGGATATCTTTCTGCACAATTTTGATTATCCAATGGAGAAATTTGAGGGGTTTCCAATCAGGATCACCCTTAACAGCAACATCATCCGGGAGATTGTTGATCTTGAGTTAAGCAAACCCGTTCCTACTATCCGCCTTGAGCCTGAACAAATCGCAACATTATTTGATGAGAAGATGGAGGATCGAACCCTTGTCTCCATAAAGGATGTTCCACCTCACCTCCTCGAAGCCATAATCATGATTGAAGATGCGAGATTTTTTAATCATCATGGTGTGGATCCAATAGGGATAATTCGCGCATTTGGTGCAAATATTTTGGCTGGAAAAATCGTTCAGGGGGGATCAACCCTGACACAACAGTTGATAAAAAACTATTTTCTACATCCTGGAAAAAACATCACAAGAAAAATCAATGAAGCATTGATGGCCCTGGTGATGGAGTGGAAATATTCAAAGGCAGAGATCCTGGAAGCCTATTTAAATGAGATCTATCTGGGACAACGTGGCCCTACAAGCGTATCCGGGGTTGGAGAGGCCGCCAGATACTACTTTGCAAAGGACGCAAAACAACTGACAATTGCCGAGGGCGCCACAATTGCCGCAATGATAAAAAACCCCTATTTTTATTCACCCCATCGAGATAAAGAAAACACAATAAATAGAAGAAACTTTATATTAAAACGAATGTATGAAGGAGAACTCATCTCCGAAAATGAATATCAGAATGCAGTCAAAGAAAATATTATTTTACCAAAATCAAAACTTAAGATTGTTAACGCACCATATTTTATCGATTTCGTTAAACAACAATTGGGCGCTTTATATTCTGAAGAGATTTTAGAATCAGAGGGCTTGAGAATTTTTACAACGCTCGACATGCAAAAGCAACTTATTGCTGAACGCGCTGTCAGTAGCGGACTTGCTCGATTAAACAAGGCCTTTGGAAGCCTTCTTCCAAAAGACAACAAAGATCCCCTCCAGGGGGCTCTTATTTCATTATCACCACAAACAGGTTATGTAGAGGCGCTGGTTGGAGGTAGGGATTACAAAGAAAGCCAGTTTAACCGGATCACGCAGGCTAGAAGGCAGCCTGGATCAGTGTTTAAGCCATTTGTGTATTTGACGGCATTCTCACCCGAGAGAGGTAAACACCTCTATACCGCTGCAACAACAATTGAAGATACATATTTTACGGTAAAATCTGGAGGTGAAGATTGGTCCCCCGTTAATTATGATAAAGAGGAACATGGCGAAGTAACACTACGACGCGCACTTGAAAATAGCTATAATGTAGCAACTGCAAAACTTGCTATTGATATTGGATTGGGTGAAATAGTTCAAACGGCAAGGGATGCTGGAATTACCAGCGATCTTCAACCCGTTCCCGCTTTAGCCTTAGGCGCATTTGAAGTTACACCACTTGAGATAGCATCTGCTTATACAATCTTCGCAAATAATGGCATGCGCGTTGAACCACTTGCAATCAGACACGTTGTCACTAAGGGTGGCCAGCCTCTGCAACAAAAAAATATCAAGCTCAAAAGAAGATTTGAACCTCAGCCGGTTTATATAACGACCTCTATAATGAAGGGCGTCCTAGATCGTGGCACTGGGAGAGCCGCAAGGTTGTTTGGATTTAATGGAATCGCCGCGGGTAAAACAGGAACCACCAACAACTACAGGGATGCCTGGTTTGTTGGATACACCCCCAACCTGTTATCCCTTGTCTGGGTTGGATTTGATAACAATCAAACGACAAATATGAGTGGTGCCCGCGCAGCGCTACCAATATGGGCCGATTATATGAAATCCGCGGTTGGCGATTCAAACCAAGATTTTGCTTCACCGCGGGATGTTATTTTGGTAAAAATAGATCCTAATACTGGTGGGGTGGCCACAAAAAGATGCCCACAAACATTTTACGAGGTCTTTTTAGAAGGAACGCAACCGGAGGAACCGTGTCCAGTCCATACAAAATTCAAAAAATAATTTCTTTTTTTTGTATCGCATCCATTCTATTTCTAATCGGATGCGGAACGCATCAGCCCATTAAAAAGTATAAAAAGACTGAGAAAAAACAAACACAGAAATATGAATTTTCTCAACCCGATAGAAAAAGGCCGGTCACGCAGGAAATGACGCCGCAAAGAACCGCCTCAATGCAATTAGTAGAAGTCGGGAAACGCCATCTTAAAAATATGGAATATTCAAAGGCCTCTCAATCATTTCAGGAAGCCATAAATATCGATTCTGCCAATGGTTCTGCCTACTTCTACCTGGCCCTCACAGAATACAATGTAGAAAATCTGCAACCTGCCCTAGAAATGCTTGACAAAGCCGAAGCACTTTTGTGGAATCAGGAGGGATGGGCCGATAAGATCGAACGCCTGAAAAGCAGCATCTACGAAGAGCTGGGAGAATAAGATGCCAATCAAATCTATAGTTACAAAGAAGGGGGACAACGGAACTACCCAACTCCCTTCGGGTGAGCTTGTCAAAAAATCGGATGATCGTATTGAAATTTTGGGGCTCATTGATAAGTCAATGTCCCTTCTTGGCTTGGCCAGAAGTCTTTGCAGACACAGTGAAACAAAACTTGATATCAAAGATATCCAATCTGATCTACTGAGCTTTGGATCAAAGTTTATATCAAGGGATGAAGATAAAGATATGATGGAAAAAGCCCTGAACAACGTTGATGGTTTCGTATCTACCTATGAGTCGGAAGTTGACCTACCAAAGTGCTTCATCATCCCCGGGGAAGAGGTTTCATCATCCAGCATTGATGTGGCCAGGGTAGTAATCAGAGAGCTTGAAAGAAAGGTTGTCAAACTTAACGATTCAAAAAATTTAAAAAAGGATATAACCTTAAAATACCTTAATCGCTTATCAGATGCGCTTTTCCTGATGGCGCGATTTGAGGAATAATATGTTTTTTTGACATGATTAACAGGATTCTTTTTTGGCCTAAGAAATCCAGTAAATCCTGTCGAAAATAAAACTGGGAAGTTTATTATGGCACAAATAGAATATATCAGTGTGCTTTCCCTAAGTAATTGCAAGGACGAAGCAATGCTGATCTCACAAAAAATAATTGAAAATAAATTAGCTGCCACGATCCAGGTTATCAAAACAGATAGTACTATTTATTATTGGGATGGGCAGTTGTGCGATGACAAACAATACTTGATTATGGCGCAAACACACAGAGATAAATTTGAAGAGATCAAGGACCTCATTGAATCTATCAACTCTTTCGAAGTGCCCATGGTAATTGCGCTGCCAATATTAGCAGCAAATGACGATTTTATGCATTGGGTTAAAGATAGCATTTCCTGAATGAAGTCACCGCTGAAACGCCGAAAATCCCAGAAGACGCTGAATTTTTTCTGCGCCTTCAAAAATATTCAGCGCCTCTGCGGTGAACACAATAGAAAATAAAATGAAACTAACAAAAAGAATATTTATCTTATTTATCTTTTTCTTACTCACCCTGATCTACTATGTCGCCTTTGCAGACGAGGGCTCGGACGATATCGGATTATACTATTGCGCCATCGAAACAAAAAAAGTGGAATCAGAGGGATTGTCATCTATGATAGATATCTGCGCGCATGAGAAGAAACTACCAAACAAGGATTGGAAAATGTATCTAGGTCGAGTGGAAAAGGGGCTAAAGCATATTGTTTACATCAAGGGACCGTGGAGCGAGGTCGACAAATACAAAAAGAAGAAGTGGAGCAACACTAAAGGTTCCCCATTCCCATGCCAAACGATCGGAAACGAAATATATGGATATTTTGCACCGGCAGATAAAGTTAAGATAAATGAACGAATCTTGACATCAAAGGAAAAGTTTCAGCTGGAAGACAAAATTCAATTATATGGTGCGGAGCTCACTCAACCTCGCACATTAAATTACAAGCTTAATGAATACACCTGCCAACTTGGAAATGATTTTAGTTTCAAAATCAAATTAATTCCGTAACCACGGAAACACAAAACCACCAAGACACGAAGTCGTTAAGACGTTTTGTCATCGCGAGGAGCCCGTAGGGTGACGTGGCGATCCCCATTATGAAATTGTGACATGGAGATTGCCACGTCGGGCACCAAATGGTGCACGACTCGCAATGACAAAGTGTCTTAGTGCCTTCGTGGTTATTTTACAAATCAGCGTTACATAGAAAAGATCTGCGTAAATCAGCGTTCTAGGCTTCGGTGATAAATTGGCTGGCATTAGGAGACTTGTAAACGGAGGAGGAAAAGAGTTTTTTTGCCCACTCTGATTGCCTTAGTTCCTGTTCATAGGCCTGTTTTATTATCTCTTTTCTGGTCTCGGGGCTATGATATTTATGTGTTTTTATTTTCTTATTTTGGTTGATGTCACCAATAAACTTAATCATTTTTTTAACGGACTTTCCCATCTTAAAAAGCAATCTTCCTGCCCACGCATCCGCCTTGGCCTCCTCTGATCTACGCAGTTCAAGGAGCTCATTCCAATTAAGATTAGACCAATCAACGCCCTTTGGAAGATCAGACATCATATGTCCCCACTCATGCGCCAAGATCCCTGCCAATAGATCTTCAAATCCTTCTTCGTCTTTGTATCTTTCTAAAAACTCGACGCCTACATAGATATTTTCTTCTTCATCAACCGATGCAATGGTATTTTTGGCTGGAAGTATCTTCTTGCCCTTCTTTCCAGTAAGGCTCTTTAATCTTTTGCGGATTCTTTCCAACATACCGTACACTGCAAAAAAAGTTTGAACCTCTGGTGGTAACTCATTAAGGTTTACAACCTTGGGCAATGGCTCGCCTAAAAGTTTCCTTATCTCATCTGAATTGCCAATGTTTCCAGAAGTTGCAATAACACGGCTCATCCAGTTTGGAGGTAATTGTGATATTATGGTCGATATTTTTTCTATCATATGTATCGTTTCTCGTTTATCGGTAACGATGCCCGTATCGTTTTGATGGGTAACGTTACCCTAACCGAATACCGATACGGGCCGCGTCACCCAGTAACGTTAGACGGCATTCTAGTGCCCATTATTAGTATCGTCAAATGAGGGGGCAAAAGTTGCGCATTTTCCACCCTTTACACCCAAACCTTCCTAAAAAAGGGGTCCCCTTTTTTAGGAAGGTTTGGGTCACTTGGTGTTTTGCCAGATTAGATGAAGGCCATCTAATACGAGGTTATCATTGATTTTTTGGATATTTCTGGAGCCTTTGCCAACCAGAGGGGCCAACCCCCCTGTGGCCAAAACAACTTTTGGCTCGCCCATCTCCAATTTGATTTTATCAATAAGGTGATCAACGAGCCCAACATAACCATGAAAAATGCCCGCCTGCATGCAATGGATCGTGTTTTTACCTATCACCGTTTTTGTATCAGCGATATCAACACGGGGCAGCTTTGATGCCCTTTGGAAAAGGGCCTCTAATGAAATTTTAATCCCCGGCGCAATCGGCCCACCGATATATGAGCCCTCACTGTCGACGCAGTCAAAGGTTGTTGCCGTTCCAAAATCCACCACAATTAGTTTGCCTTTGTATTCATGATATGCGGCATACGCCGACAACAATCGATCGGAGCCAACCTCACTTGGATTATCAACCTTAATATTCATCCCAATATTTTCCGCAGTTACAAATAGCGGGTCGATTCTAAAATATCTTTCGGCGAACTCACGAATTGGTCGGTCCTGCGGCGGAACAACGCTGGATATGGCAATGCCTGAGATATCCTTAAAATCTATACCGACAATGGAATAAAGATTTTTAAAAACAACTACCAGCTCATCTGCTGTCCGGCATAATTTGGTTTCGATCCGCCAATGATGAGCTAGTGCGTTATTTTTATAGATACCTATTGCAGTTTGCGTGTTGCCTATGTCTATGGCCATTAACATAACCTTACCTCTTGAATATTTTATATGACTAGATTAACAGGATTTTTCTGATTTTTCTAACCCAAAAAAAGAATCCTGTGAATCCTGTCGAAAAAATACGTTTTTATTTTCAATAGTATTGCGGGCAAATGTTGCTGAAACAACCAAACAAATAATTCCAATCCACATCTCAATCGATACAAATTCTTTAATTAATATCATAGAAAGGGCGGCCGCAATCGGCGCCTTTAAGTTTGATATCAGACCTGGATAAAGGGCACCTAACTTATTAACGCTTCTGTTCCAAAACCAAAATCCGATCCCGGTCGCAATCACGCTAAGATAAATGAGGATTCCCCACCTAGAAGGCGTCAGGCTCTTTGGCGCTCCCACCCAAACCAAACTGGTTACCAAACTTAGAAGCCCCGCCAACATTTGCGCGGCACTTGTCACAAAGATTGCGCTTGAATGCGCCCTTCGCCTCAGCACAACGTTTGCAAAGGCAAAAGATAAATTGCTGAGCATAATACAAACAAACCCCACGACCTGACCACCGACTGTTACTCCATCAACGGGATTTTTATCGTAAAGGACCAACGAACCAAATAATGCAAAGATAAAGGGCAAAAGTATCTTTAGCGCCGGAAATTTTGATTTAAAAAACGAGTCTATCGCCAAAATCATTATCGGTGTAGTTAGTGTTAATGCTGCAACCTTGGATGCCGGAAGATATTTAATTGATGTTAAATATAGAAAATAAACAAGAAAAAATTCAAATACCGCCAAAAAAAGAATTAATTTAAAAGAATAATCTTTGATCTCTTTGTAGGATTTTTTAAATAACGCTATTGCAAACAACACTCCCCCACCTATGAGGAAGCGAAACGCTGTAACCCACAGAGGGTCGAGGTCTGCCACCAAAAGCCTTGCTAGCGGAAACGACAACCCCCAGCATATTGTTACTAACCAAATTTCTATCATAATTTCACCGCAGAGAGCGCTGAGAACGCTGAGAACGCTGTTTTTTGTCATGTCATCCCTGCGCAGGCAGGGATCCAGTGTACTACGCTGGATTCTTCGTTATCTCTCAGAATGACACAGCAGTAGAACAATGGCGCGTTTCACTCTGAATTAAGATCTTACTATTAAGTTTAGTATTTTCTTTGCAACAATCTCTTTGGGTGCTTTGTTAATTTTTATACAATCGCCCTGACGATCAAT
>CAZHVX010000057.1:0-11601 GCA_964536295.1 uncultured Pseudomonadota bacterium | reverse complement strand
GAATATAATTTTCAATCTCAAATTCAATTGTCTGATCTATCTTTTTTGTATTTCCGAATGGAAGGTTAATAGACCTGCAAGACACATCCTGCCCCTGGATGGCGCATATCGCCGTATCCCAATGAATGCCATGCTCCTCTATTACATTTGAGAGAGCAATTGTAATGGATTCTTCCGGAGTTAACACCTCATTATATTGAATCGGTTTTTCATAAAAATTTACCAGCTCGAATGATTTGAAACTTCTTTCAAGCTCCGCAATCTTGACCGAGTAGCTACCAATATCTATTCCAATAATTGTTTGTGGCATAATTTTCTTTTTTTTCTTTCGACTGGATTAACAAGATTCCCGGTTTAAATACGAAATTAGAAAAAAGAACACCGAAACAAACCCAAAATGCAAATATCAAAACTTAAAACATTATGGTTTCTTCTTTCGCATTTTTAAATTCGGATTTGTTTTGAATTTCGAATTTCGAATTTCGAATTTCAAATAAAATCCAGTTAATCCTGTCAAAAAACTAGCTTAATTAATACATTCGCCAGTATAACATTTTCCAATCTTTTGGGTTATCTTTTTCTACATCCAAAACAGTCTTTATACGAACTACACTATCATTAACCGTACCCGTTAAAATCAACGTATAATAGCGATTATCCGTTGTTATCATATCTGCAAATTGAGACGATGTGGTGGTGCTTGCACCCTGCTGAGCCGTGTTCTGGGCCGCTTGCTGATCTGTGCCCGTTGTTGCTGTAGCCGTCCCAATCCCCAAGGCGTTATCTAAGTTGGCCGCTATAGTATTAACATTAGGAGTAACCCCCTGGCACCCCATTTTAACCGCTGTTAACAAATTATCCAACAACTTTGTGTTCTTTGGGTCAATTGGAGGGGCCTTGGTGTTAAGCTCACCATATCGCAATATTAATGCCGTAATAACTCCATCATTGGCCGTGCAAACATTAACCTTACCATCGCCATAAATTGTAAAGCTGTCTTTGAGTGTTGTAAACCAATCATCTTTAACACCTTCAACGAGATAAAGTTCATCGAGCGTTAAAAATTTTCCATTTTTAACGTAGTAATTCTGTGTACGACCTCCATATATGGAATCCTCGGAGCCCACCTCAACGCCACCTAACTCATTTATTCGTTCATTTTTATCGACCCAATCGGCGATGTTTCTTACAACCTCATTTATTTTTTCAGATTTTTCTTCAAAAAGTTTTTTGAACTTTTCCTGACTAAGATATTTTATTAAAAGCTGTTTGTAGCTATCATATTCATTTATACTCCCCTCGGGCACGGCCTTTGTGGGATCTAGATCATAGAAATAACTAAGATTCCACTTAGAGTCCTCAATCTGACACTCTCCGTCAAAATCGCCATCAAAGTTTAAAAATTCTTCAGCCTGAGATGTCTCAAACGCCGAGATTACGCGATCTGTTTCAGTATCTTCTGCGGGCTCTTTCTTTTCATCGGATTCAGTCTCAGCCTCGTCAAAAAAGGATTCACCCATGAACATGGCCTTTAAAAGCGCTGTGGAGAATGGAAATTGTTGGCATATCGGCCCCATTCCCTCTCCACCAAGATACTGGCTTATATTTAAATTGCTGACCGCTGAACGAATTTGTTTATCAAGCTTCAATTCCAATTTCATTAGGTTCAAAGATGATTTTGCAAGATACTCTGCTTGTAGGCGATTTTTTGCATTATTGGCCAAGCGGTAATACACATTTGTGTTGAAAGCAAACTCCACCCCAATTGTTGTAAGCAATGTTATTGCAGACAATACAATAATGAGTGCAATTCCTTTATTTTTGACTTGTTTTTTCATTTATCTCGTGTGTCATCCTGAGCGTAGCGAAGGATCCAGTGTACCTCGCTGGGTCCTTCGGGCTGTGCCCTCAGGACGACGGACAATCTAATACGCAATGGGGCTATTAAACATCGGCACCATTACGGTTGTTAAAAATTCAATTTCGCCATCCTTATCATCTGGGTGAGGAAAGGTCATCTTTACCTTTACAGCCTGTGGAAGTTTATTTTGATGCAGTCGCCCTTCACTATCCCACGAACTATCCCATTCATCCTTTTCGTAATTGTAAAATTCGAGATGGAAATTTTTTATACCATCAATCAGCACATCTGAAATTCCACCCTCATCGGGTTTATCATCTATATATTGAGATTCCCGCCTCATTAATCTCAAGACGTCATGGTCCTCTGGATCAGACTCGATGTAGTACCCAACCTCAGCCTGATCAGATTCGCGTGAATCTCTAAAGAGCCTTAGATGGGAAAGCGTTGCAAAGTTAATTTCGGAATCTTTCCCTTTTTCTTCCCCCTTAAAAACAACCTTCATAGCCTGCGCACCCCGCACCTGCCCAAGGAGTTTTTCATCAGAAACCAAAAATGCCATTTGAAGATCATTGATAATTTTATCCATGGCAAACCTTGATTGTTGATAAACCTGAGATCTTCCTTCACCGCGCTCCTTGGCCCTAATACTCTGTGATGTGGTTGTCCAAACCAGTAACATAATGAAAGCAAGGATGGACACGGCCACAATGACTTCTAAGATAGTAAAACCCTTGTTGTTTTTTATTATTTTCATTTTTCTGCACACGGATTTACACGGATTTAAGGTGGATCAACGCAGATATAATATATCCGCGCCAATCCGCGTGTCTCACTGCAAATTAACAATATGAGTTACCACTTCAAATCCCTGTTCATTCCCCAATTCTATCCACGAAATATTCAATCTGACTTCGCGAACGGAATCAGATATCTGTTTGGAAATCATTTGCATGACCTGAGCCATGGCATTTTCCTCTCCCAATTTTGGCATCGGAATCTCGACCTTTTTTATTGTCAAATTCCACGCATAATCATCATAGGGTTCTTCAAACTTACCCTCTTCCGATTTTTCCTCGGGAAATTGATTTTTTTTCATATTTTTTTCGTATTCGATCTCAAAGTCGGCCATCCTCTGGCGGGCGAGCATAGTGGAAACATTAATTCTTTCGGCGCGGCTCGTAACGATCATGCTATCACCCTGAAAATCAATCAGTATGATTAACGAAATCGCCAGTATGGAAATGGCTATCATCACCTCTAATAAGGAAAAACCTGTTTTGTTTAATCTTAAATTCATATTTCTTCACCACTCACGATTTTGAAGTGCCAATTTTGATTCTTTAACCATACTGTCATCCTCGCCTTGTTCAAGAAGTTTTAAGCGAGGATCCAGTCCTTCGATGCGGTTCTTTGAACCTTACTCAGGACAGGCATTGTGTTCAATCTCTGGATTCCCGCTCAACACTGTTTAAACGGGGCGGGAATGACAACGCTTAGCATTTCTTCAAAATCACAAGTAGCTACCATATTTTTTCACACGGATTGGCCGTGTATAAAATCATTTCTTATCATCACGTTCCATCTCATAGTATTGTGGATGAATCACAACACCACCACTTAGAGGTTTAATTTGTATTCCATAGTGAACATCATCATCATCATTTCTGAAATTGATTACAGATTTTTCAACATATCCGTTTGGAAAAAAGTATATAAACGCCTTTCCTCCATTTACTGGCGCCGCTTGATGAAGGGTTTGAACATCCTTGAAATAAACCCCCTCGGGGAGCACCTGCGGTTTTAATAGATGTGAATCGACCTGTGAAAAACTGACATTCTGCGGTACCACCTCAGCTTCAACCTCGGATTCTTCATCATCTAAAAGAGACGGTGGGTTTTCCTTCCCCTCTGCGGCTGCCTTTGCGCGTTCCTCAGCCTTTGCAAGGGCCTCTTCATCCTCCGGATTTATTAAAAGAACCATATCCGTTGTGGCTTCCACCCAATACTTGTTGTTCTCAATATCGAGCACTAGACGAACGTAAAGATGCTCGGTCGCTGACTTGTTGTAAAGATATCTAATTGTACTTCCGAAACGACCAACGGCCTTTTTGATGTTCGTACCGAAGATGTCACCCATTTGGGTTAAAACAACACCGCTTATCATTGCAATGATTGCAATAGTGATCATGAGCTCAAAGAGGGTAAATCCCCGCCCGCAACGCAAGCAAGCCCGCTTGCGAGGCGGGCGGGCCCTCTGGTACGCTCGTACTAGAGTATTATTCAGTCTCATAGCTCTTAATATCCGCGGCAGCGTCAACACCACCCTCCATGCAATCATCCCCAAGTGATATAATCTCGTATTGGTTACCACTCATGCCGGGGCTATAGTAAGTGAACTCACAGCCAAAGGGATCATTTGGAACCGTACTTTGTTTTAAGTATCCGGTTGATGGAAAATACTTAACCTGTCTTCCAATGGTCGGCTTTTCGACCAGGGCCTTTAACCCTTGTTCTGTTGTTGGATAATAACCATTATCCAAACGAAACATATCGAGAGCCTGTTCGAAGCTTTTTATCTGCGTTTTTGTAGCATCGATCTTCGCCTTCTCGAAACGTCCCATGACATTTACGGCAAATACAGTTGCGATAATTCCCAAAATTGCGATCACAACCATGATTTCAATAAGTGTCATACCTGCCTGATTCAGTTTTCTAAACATCTTCCCTCCCTTTTTTATAAAAACCACTGAGAACACAGAGTGTTTTTTGACTGGATTAACGGGATTATTTTAATTCTAAATAAGATCCTGTAAATCCTGTCAAAGAAAAACATATATAATTCTCAGTGATCTCTGTGGTTATTAAACTCCCAATTGATTCAACTGTAATATCGGTAATAAAATTGCCATTACCACAAAAGCCACAGCCCCTGCCATTACCAATATCATAACCGGCTCAAGTAAACTTGTTAAGGTCGAAACCGTGTTATCAACCTGCGTATCATACGTCTCGGCCACTCGCTCCAGCATACGTTCAAGCTCACCGGTTTTCTCACCAACGGCGATCATATGTATAACCATTGGCGGAAACAACCCGCTGCGCTTCAATGGCTCCGCGACAGATTCGCCCTCTCTAACACTATCCTTTGTTTTTTCAACCGCGTCCTTGATAATTGAATTTGCTATAATATTTTTAACGATATCCATCGCATTCAACATTGGCACACCACTTTCTAAAAGAGTAGAAAGCGTTCTGGCAAACCTTGCAACGGTCATCATAATTAGAATCTTTCCCAAAATTGGGATTTTAAGCATATAGGTATCCCAGTGTTCCCGTCCCTTTGGAGTACTAATGTATCTCTTAAGTGCATAAATTCCGCCCCCGACGAGAATCATTACTATGTACCAGTAATTTGATAAAACATTACTTGTACCTATAAGGAGCCTGGTCGGCAGAGGTAGGACCGCATTTACATCCGAAAAAATGGATGTGATTTTGGGAACAACAAAAACAAGCAACATAACCATCAGGGTCATGCCAACTATCGACATAATTGCGGGATATATCAATGCACCAATTACTTTACTTTTTAATCTTGCCTGACTTTCAGTGAAATCAGCCAATCTTCCAAGGACGACATCCAGAGCACCACTACTCTCACCTGCATTAACCATATTGATGTAAAGATCCGAAAATGTTGAACCGTGCATACGTAATGCGTCAGACATTTTAGTACCTTCGGTTACCTTTTCACGAATCGATGTAAGAATTTTACGCAATTTAACATTTTCTACCTGATCAACCAGAGCTGACAAAGACTCAACAAGTGGAATATTTGATGAAATAAGGGTTGAAAGCTGTCGCGTCATTAACGCAATATCCTGCGCCTTCACCCTTTGAAAGAACTTTCCAAGGTCAATGTTACCGCCAAACTTAGAACCGCCACCTCCACCACTGCTTCTAGCGCGCCCACCGCCACTTCCCAAGCTGGTAGGGAAAATGTCCATGCGGCGAAGTTTTATTCTTGCGGCCTTCTCGGACTCGGCATCAATAATACCCGCCACCTTCTTCCCCTGCTTATTCATCCCCGTATACTCAAATACTGCCACTTGCTAACTCCGTTACCTTTTAATTCATTTTTTAATACCTACCTACACCGAAACTTTAATCGCAAAACTAATGCTGAACATTACGCAAAACTTATGCGGAATTCTTTCGGCGTGGTTCGGCGTTATGTTCGGCATATGTTCCGCGTTCATCAGGATTCAACCTGAGTTACGCGCAAGACCTCTTCAATCGTTGTTTGTCCCTTGATAACCTTCTCTAAGGCATCGTCACGTAGCGTTTTCATTCCATGTGCAAATGCAACTTTTTTGATAGTTGAGGCATCCGAGCCCTTCATTAATTCAGTACGAATCGAATCATCAACAATTAATAATTCATGAATACCGGTTCGACCAGCGTATCCTGTTTCCAAACACGAAGGACACCCCATTGCTTTATAAAATTCCACATCCTGATATTGGGCCGAATCTAGACCAAGTTCTTTTAGTTCATCCTCAGATGGTTTATAGCGCTGGGCGCAATCCTTACAGACCGTTCTTACAAGTCGTTGTGCCAATATTGCAAGAACCGATGACGATACCAAAAATGGCTCAATCCCCATCTCAACCAATCGGGTTATTGAACTGGCCGCATCATTTGTATGCAGAGTTGAGAAAACCAAGTGACCGGTGAGAGCTGCCTGGATGGCAATCTCAGCCGTTTCCTTATCACGAATTTCACCGACCATCATAACATCCGGATCCTGACGAAGGAATGCACGCAATCCTGAAGCAAAGGTCAGATCAATCTTTGGGTTAACCTGCATCTGATTAATACCGGGAAGCTGATATTCGACAGGATCCTCAACCGTTATGATTTTTATCTCCTTCGAATTGATCGCTGAAAGAGCGGAATAAAGTGTAGTTGTTTTACCGGAACCGGTTGGACCTGTAACCAAAACAATGCCATGACTGAAATGAATCATTTCATTAAACTTTTTACGCATCTCACCGCCAAGGCCAAGACTTGAAACATCAAGGAGAACCGAACTTCTATCAAGAAGCCTCATAACTACGCTTTCACCAAAAGAAGTTGGAATTGTGGAAACACGAATATCGATATCTTTACCTGCAATCTTAATTCGAATTCTACCATCCTGAGGTAAACGCTTTTCAGCGATATTCAAACCCGCCATAACCTTGATACGGGAGATGATAGCGGCCTGCGCCCTTTTTGGTGGCGACATAATATCGTACAAAACACCATCAATTCTGAAACGAATGTTTAAGTTTTTTTCAAATGGTTCAACATGAATATCTGATGCCTTTTGTTTCACCGAACGAAAGAGCAAGGAATTAACCAATCTAATAATCGGTGCCTCATCTGAAGCATCAAGAAGATCGACGACTTCCTCGAAGTCAGTTGATATCTCATCCAGGTTATCATCAAGGTCACCTATTGCCGCATCCCCAGCATCGGAAGTTTTGTTATAGATTGCATTTATAGAATTTACAATCTCGTATGAACTAGCAATCACCGGTTTAATCTCACACTTAAAGACAACCCTCAAATCATCCAGCGCATTATAATTTGCGGGATCCGCGATAGCTACGGTTAAAACATCCCCGTCCTTTGAAAGAGGAAGAATTTCATTTCTCTTTGCGAAGTTAATTGGAACATTTTCAATCAACTCTATCGAAATATCTTCGATATTAATCTTACTTTGATATGGAAAACCTAACTGAACACTTAGGGCCTTTAGGATATCCTCTGTTTTTAGAAATTTTAATTGGACGATCGCATCACCAAGTTTGATTCCCTTTTCTTTATGAACAGCAAGGGCCTGGTCTAGCTGCTCTTCAGTCAGGGATGAGGATTCTAATAATATTGCACCAAGGCTTCTATCTTCCATGTTATTTGAAACGCTGATCTAACGCCGATCTAATACGCTGATCTAACGCTGATCATTCCTTTTATAATAACGGATCCGCGGCAGTTCCGCGTTGCAGATCCGCGTTGGTTCCGCGATTTCATCAATAGGCAAGATCCAAATCTTCATACGATTTATCCCCACTGGGTGTTCCATCAGGGGGCGTAATCGTAATAACCGGCGGTCTCACTCTTTGCGTTTGCTGAGTTGTTGTTCCACCCGTAGTTGTATACGGCTGTATAGTGGTTTGCCTTACATCGGCCCGTGTTCCACCATATCCCGCTCCAGGTTGAAATTCTAACAAGTCTTTTCTATGCTCCTGGATTGCCTCGCGAATAATTCTTTGTTGTTTTCTTCCAAAACTGCTTTCAATAAATCTATTACGTTCCTCAATTTTTCTCTTTAAGATTGCGGAGAAATCACTTGTATCACGAATGATGTATGGAGTAATGAAAATCAAAAGATTCTTTTTGGCCTTTTGTGTTGATGTTGATCTGAACAAAAAACCAAGGAGAGGAATGTCCCCTAATAGGGGAATCTTGCTCTTTTGATTTGTAATCTGGTCCTCCATCAAACCACCCAGGACAACAGTCTGACCATCCTCCGTTACAACCGAAGTATTGACCTTTCTAACAACCTTGGCCTGGGCCCCGCTTGCTATAGTGGTATTCTTAGGTGTCTGAAAGTTACTCAACTCTTGTTCAATTTTCAACTTAACCGTGCCATGTTCACTGATCTGAGGTGTGATTTTCAAAACCAAGCCCGCCTTCTCATATTTCGTCGACGAACTTGCAAAGCCCGTTTGACCAACGGTTGTTTCAATAACGGGTTCTTCCGATTGGACATTAATTTCGGCCTCTTCATTGTCCAAGGTCAGAATGTTTGGCGTTGAAACAATATTTGTGTCACCATAGGTTTGAATTGCAGTTAAGAATGCCGAAAACTGCGGCACCTGATATGTTTTTACAGCTCCACCAGAATCCGGAACGTTCACACTGACGGTATCCCGACTGAAAAGTCCCCCTAAAATACCGGCACTGCCTATCAGGTTGGTAAAATTAAACATCTGTCCCAAGGCGCCACCACTTTCGCTAAAACCAGTTTGTCCAAAACCCATCGCACCACCACCACCACCGCCATGCGCCGAAACACCAAGGTTGCGGTTTTTCGACATACTGAGTTCCATGATAATAGACTCAAGATAAACCTGCTTACGTGGAATATCCAACTTAGATATTACCTTATCAATAAGCGTTCTATAATCCTTTGCACTTGATGTGATAATGAGGGCATTTGTTGATTCATCTGCAGAGATCTTCATTCCACCCTCAAACTCGGCCACGACAACATCTGTTGACCCCTTTTTGCCCGCACTCTTTCCGGCTGCTGATGTTAGGCTCGATAACGTATCCGCTAAATCCTTTGCATTGGCATGGCCCAGATAGTGGACATGGATGGTTCCCTCATCCCCCGCTGAAAGGGTTTTATCTAGCCTTGCAATAAGCTCACGAACCTTTTCGATCGAACGCTTACTTGCAACAACGATAACAGCATTTGTACGTTCGTCAGCTATGATGGATTTAAAAGCGGCAACATCCTCAGGCTCTTTGCTTCTACGGCGGGCCGCACTACTAGAACCTGATTTCTCGTCCTGAAAGATTGCAATAACCATCTGCGCAACATCACGGGCCGCGGCATTCTTGATTGGAATAATCTCAACAATTTCCTGAGGGCCTTCCTGATCAAGCTCCTTTATGATTTTCATTAAACGATCAATATTTGTGCCCGAGTCCGTAATGATAAGTGTATTTGTTTCTGGATATGCAAATAAATTTCCATCCTTAGAGATCAATCCCTTGATTGCGTTGGACATATCAAGGGCCGAAATATTATCCAGAGATATGAGTCTTGTAATATAGCTATCGGTGTAGGGAGTCGTATCAACGTGCGTTGGAATCGGCTGTTTGGCTGCATCACGAAGCGCAACAATCTTGATAATGCCGGCCGGACCAGTGACGGTTGTATAACCGACAACTTCCAGTGCCGATAGAAAGGCCTGGTAGGCCTCCTCTTTTGTCATCTTGCGCTCGGATATGATTGTAACCTTGCCACGGATCTTATCGTCTATGATGAAGTTTTTCCCGGTTGCTTTACTTATCTGCTTGATAATCTCTTTTATGTCACCATCCTGGACATTCAAGTAAACAAGCTCCTCCTCGGGTTTTTCTTCAGGCTTTTTTGATATTTCTTCCCTAAGCTGTTCCTCTTCACCTGAAACTACATCGGCTTTTTGTTCATCCTCCGTTTCGGCAAAAAGGGGCTGACAAAAAACACCAGTTGCAAAAAGAACCAAGGCAATTAACGTTATCCAAATTGTTTTATTGTATAGTGTATTCATATGATTGTTTTTGACCATTTCGAACCAAATCAAGTGTTAGGCTCTTTTGGTCTTTTAGTTGATTAAATATTTCAAAGCCCTGCTTTACATCCAGTTCGAGGCTATTGATTCTTTCAAGGATATCTCCTCGTTTCAAACCCAACTTCGCAAAAACAGATCCTGGTTGAACAGACAAGATACGCATACCGGAAACCTTGCCACCCTTGAAATTTGGAACCGCTCTAATTTGTGTAAAGAGTTGATCCATATTTTGAAGCGCGTTATCGATCTCATTTTGATCGATTACGTACTTACCCTCACCAACCGCTGCGACTTGGCTGCCGCCACTCTCGCCACCCTTTTCCGAGGATTCTTCTGTGCCAGATCCACCCCCATCGACATCCGTAGGCGGCCCAAATATACTCACGCTCAACGCATCCTCTATAGTTGCATACTCCAGGCGGCCACTATGAATAAACTCAATCCTATCGGGTTTAATCTGAACCAGTTTTGTGCTTGGTGCAAAGCCATTCACCGAACCCACCGCATAAACATCAACCTCATTTTTCTTCCCAATCCCCTTGACCGTTGCCGAAGACCTTGGATCCTTTCCCTCTCCGACAACCAGAACACCTAAAACCTTTATTCCGAGAGATGTTTGGATCGCATCACCGGTTGTCTGATAAACATTTTCTGATTCCTCCTCTGCCGTTGTTGCCATCTCAACATCGGATGAATCGAAGATGTTGCGTTGTATAATTATTTCATAATCATCAAGTGAAACGCCCTTTCTAACTGGGTTTGCAATCTCTGTTGGTTTGAGCATTGCAATAGATTTCGTAACTTCCAAAGAACGTGCGATATATACGCTTGTGATTTTGGCCAAAAAAAACGATCCGATAAGCACCGCAATCAGATCCACAATCCACATATATTGTTTTAGCCAATTGCCCATACTTTAGTCTTATATCCCATTTTAAGTCAAATTTTTGGGAGCAGCACACGCCCTGATTCTATAAGTGCCTGATAATTTTAATAATTTTATGTATGCATAGACCTGATTTTAATCAAAAGGGGAGCAAATATCAAGGAAAACCTTGTCATTTTCGATAATTAGGGGATCAATCGAGGGTTCTATAATTTTTTTGCTATGAAGTCCCTGATTTCAAATGCAATATCAACCGCAACCTTCGCCTCATCAAGGGAATAATGCACAGGTATATCGAGTGGATATCGTGTTTCGATGTAGTATCCATTGAGGGTTTCAATTTTTATCTCAAGCACTTTAAAGTCATTGTCAATCTGCAAAGATGGGAGTGGTGGAAAATACGTTTTGTTGACCCTTGTGTCATTCTGAGTCCGCCAAACCTGCCTCGCGTTGTTCAG
>CAZHVX010000056.1:6345-11629 GCA_964536295.1 uncultured Pseudomonadota bacterium | reverse complement strand
ATGGATCATATTGTATGGGATAAAAGTAACAAGATTTTAAATGTGAAATGGTATGAAAGCAATCCAACATCCGATACGGGTCTGGTTTTTTCACGGTACGATGAATCACTTAAAAAAATCAATGACGACTTGAGACGCTGGACCACCCAAAATATCATCGCACCAAAATCTTATGGCACCAAGGGTGCCGATATAACGGAAAAACTACTTTTTGTTGAAAATATCTTTCCATCCGTTGTAAGTTTTTCCGATATAATAATGGCGGAGCCGCTAGACACAAGACCAACTATCTTTTCCAAAATAAAGACGCTAATATCCAAGGGAAATACGCGTCCATCCATCATAAGCGCCATTAGGGGAAACGGGGGCCAATATGATTTTGATTTTGATAGAAGTCGACATATTCAATATTTTGCAGGTCAGCTTCAAAATTTGTTCGGCTATTCGTCTCTAAGCGCTAGAAGATTAGCTGGCGAATATATTTGGGCATATGAGTATGCATACACCATGCTGTACAACAATGACAAATCCAAGGCCGCAACATTTGTTGCTCTGATGATAAAATCGAATCGCTCTGATACAGTGATCAAGGGTTTGTTGCAGCAAAAATTTGGAAAGTCTATATCTGAAATCGATTACATTTCAGAAAGACTTTTAATGATTAATTCGAATTTCAGAAATGAAGCACGTAAAGGTGTAGTCTCCAAATGGCAAAATAAGGAAGATCTAAAAACCATGGATGACACTTTAGATACTTTTGTGGATGATCATCCAAGTAGCCTGGCCTTCGTGGGCGAATTTGACAAAATACCACAAGCAAAAAAGAAGTCCGTTGCACTTTTGGTTTTAAAAATGGTTGATGAAGGAAAGTCCAAAAGTGAAATCGCAAGCACCCTCCAAAGGTATATACAATAAAAAACAGAAAAATTAAGACACAAATTCACTAAGCATTTTAGATTCGAATGCAACCACGAAGACACTAAGAATATTAATAATGTCATTCTGAAGGAGTGACCAGCCCGCAACGCGAGCAAGCTCGCTTGCGGGGCGAACGGGAGCAACTGAAGAATCCAGATTAAATACGCTGGATTCTTCGCTAGCGCTCAGAATGACTACACTAATTCTAAAAAACTTCGTGTCTTTGTGCCTTTGTGCTTTTTTCAAATGGAATAATTATCTTAATTAAGCAGTTTTAAGCATTGCCCCTTGCATATTATTATTCAAATATTCATATTTTCACTTGTGCTTTGATTTCAAGGGGTTATAATGCCTTTGTTTTGATAATGAATTGACTGGCGCATTGTGTGCCATTGCAATTTAACAAATCCCTCATCGTAAAAGAGCCTACATCACGTGGGCTCTTTTTATTGGCTATAATATTTACCCAAAAGTATTTTAAGGTTAGTGGCGATTTGATCATCAGTTAAGTCTTCGTTGTTGCTTATCCTTTCTATAGGAATATGGAAAGATTCTAACAGATCAGAAAACGGCCCCTCAAAATCATCAATCTCCATCGCCTTTGCAACATCAAGATTAATATCTTTACGCGCTTCAAGTCTTTTATATCGAAGACCATCATCAACCCTTAGATGGATACAGCACAAAACCTTTCTTAAACCACTTATTTCATACTCGCCATTCTTTAGAAGATTTGTTTTTGTATCAAATGAGCAATCAATAAACCCCATTGGATGACCCTTTTGATGGGCATTCTTTGCCCCACCAAGTTCGCCAAGAACATAACCATCAGCTTCAACTAAATTGATCTTCTTGAAAAAAGCGCCATACATATCGTGAATAATATCATTATTGATCGACATTGCTGGAAGTGGATCATCAAAGGATTTATCATGGAGGTGACCACCGCCCTCAAGATCTTTAACACCAAAGATCTCTCTATGACTCTCGGGATGAATATGCCCACGCCCTTGATTTTCACGATCATCCTTTAAGATAGCATCTCCATAGAAGACTTGATCGGTAACAAGCAGGCAGGGCTTAAGCAATTGAGACAAAACCCTTTGATAGGTTGTTTTACCTGTAATATTTCTACCGGTTAGGAGTATTATATTTTTTCTGTTCATATCCATAAACTCTTCTGCAATTCTAGTGGGGTCAAGCCTTGATTTTGGCCCCATCAGTTTAGGTTATCGTCTTCGGAATTTTCGCCCTTAAAGCCTTTGTAAATCCAAGCAAAAATATTTAATAAAAGTAGAAATGCCATATAAACGCCAACAGGGATGCCAATCACCTTAACAATGGCGCTTCTCTTATCGGAAAAAAGTTTTGTTTTGTATTTAGAGTAAACATCTTTAAATATAATTAATGATTTTTCTTTTTCATATTTAGCTATCAGCTCTTCATATTTTGGGTCCATACTTAATTTGTATTCTTTTTGCGCACTTTCGATCCAATAATCATAATTACCAGTCAAAGTTTTATATTCGTTCCACGGCAGATAGAAAACCCAGTAGGCTACCCACAAAGCAAACAAAACAATAAAAAGACGATTCATTCCTTTTTTAATTTTTTCCCCCACTTCACACCCCCTTTTTTGTAACAGGATAAACGCAGATAAACACTGATGTTTTTAAGTTAAGTGTTAATTTTTGTGCATTACAAATCAAAAAACCAAACTAATCTGCGTTAATCAGCGTTCATCCTGTTTCATTGCACTGTAAAGAGCCATTTAGCAAAATCAGGATTCTTGCCAGCGAGAATTTCATTAAATGCATTCTGCAACTTAAGTGTTACCGGCCCTGGCACCTGATCCATGACTCTATCATTAATCTTTTTCACTGGCTGCAATTTTCCGCCAGTAGATGAAATAATTATCTCATCCGATTGCATAAATTCATCTGGCTTGATTCGCTTTTGATCTGTTTTGATATCTAAGGATGTTGCGACTTCGAAGATAGAACTTCTACTGATTCCCTTTAAAACGGTTCCAAAAACGGGCGCATATAATATATTGTCTTTAACAAACAATACCGACTCCACCCCACACTCCGCAACAAAACCATCAAGATCCAACATAATCCCTCTATCATACCCCTTCTTAATCGCCTCCATTCTGGACAAGCTACTATTAAGATAGTTTGCCGCAGCCTTGGCCTCTACAGGAACTGTATCGGGATGAAGCTTTCTTCTATCGTTAATGCAGGCACTAAGTGGAGTATTTCTAAGCTTGATATCCAATGCGGCTATATAGATAGATGGTTTAGCTTGAGCTGGAACAAGATCAAGCTCGGCATCATCATAACATGCAATAATTTTAACGATGCCATCTTTAACATTGTTTTCTTTAACTGTCTTTAGAACTGCGCTGTGAAGTTCCTCTTTAGAGATTGGCAAATCAACATAGGTCAACTCAGCGGATCTATAGAAACGATTAACACTTTCATCGAGGCGAAAGACCGCCGGACCATCTATAGTATTATGGATGCTTGTAACTTCAAATATCGATGAACCACGACATAAACCGTGAGACAATACATGCACCTGAGCATTAGCCCAATCCACCATCTCACCATTAATGTATATTTTCTTGTCCTCAAACATTGGAATCATTTAATACAAAGATCCGGGCAATTGCAACACTATAATGTTGTGCGGTCATGCAGTCATGCGGTCATGCAGTCTCGATTATAATGTGACAGCACGGCAGCACAACATTATAGTGTTGCATTCCTTGGGGGGCGTGATAAATTCGCCGCCATGTTCAATTTTAAGCTAATAAAGGAATCAGACGGCTCTAAGGCAAGGCGTGGCGAGATATCCACCCCCCACGGTAACATTCAAACCCCTATCTTTATGCCCGTCGGCACACAGGGAACCGTAAAGGCGATGTTGCCCGAACAGCTGCAGGAAGTCGGGGCTCAAATCGTACTTGGCAATACATACCATCTGTTTTTGCGCCCTGGCCATAAGTTGATAAAAGATTTGGGGGGTCTTCATAAATTCATGAACTGGAACAAACCAATCCTAACGGATAGTGGTGGCTTTCAGGTTTTTAGTTTAAGCGAACTTAGAAAATTTAGGGATGATGGTGTAGAGTTTCAATCACACCTAGATGGTGGGAAGAAACATCTTCTAACGCCAGAGTTATCAATTGAGATTCAGGAAAGTTTGGGATCGGATATCATGATGGTGCTTGATGAATGTCTTTCCTACCCTGCAACAGAATCCGAGGCCAAGGCTTCAATGGAACTATCTCTGAAGTGGGCCCAAAGATCCTTGGATGCAAAAACCAGAAACGATCTTGCTCTATTTGGAATCATTCAAGGAGGAATGTATAAGAATCTACGTAAGGAATATATCGAACGCCTTATCGACATACGAAAAAACCAACACCCAAATCCCAAATCCCAACAAAGCAAAAATTTGGCGTTGGGAGTTAGGAGTTGGAAGTTCGATGGCATAGCCATCGGCGGACTATCGGTTGGCGAACCCATCGAGCTTATGTATGAAATGACCGATTTTTGCACCGATCATATGCCAAGGGACAAGCCAAGATATCTGATGGGGGTCGGAACCCCCGAGGATTTGATTGAATGCATTGACCGCGGAATCGACATGTTCGACTGCGTTATGCCGACACGTAACGCCCGCAATGGCAAGCTATTCACCACTTTCGGAGCAATAAACATCAGAAACGCTGAACATGCAAGCGATTCCGAGCCTATCGACCCGGAATGTCAGTGTTATACGTGCAAAAATTATAGTCGCGCCTATCTTCGCCACCTTTCACTTTCTAAGGAAATTCTCTCATCTCAGTTAAATACAATTCACAATTTACATTACTATCTAAATTTGATAAGTGAGGCGAGATTTGCTATTGAAAACAACAGTTTTAAGGATTTTAAAAACGATTTTTTTGATAAAAGAAAATTTGTTAGTCATCCTGAGTGAAACGAAGGATCCAGTGAACGAAGCTAGATTCTTCGCGGAGTTTATCCTGAGCGAATGACAATGAGCCGAAGGGCTCAGAATGACATAAAGAGTGGAGATCTAAAACTAAACATTTACGGAGGTCAAATGTACGCAATCATCAACACACTAACAGATCTATTAACAAGCCCACTATTTGCAATGGCAGGTGGACAAGGCGACGGTCAATCAAAGGGTGGTATTGTCGGAATGTTTTTCCCACTAATCATTATATTTGGTATTTTTTACTTTTTAATGATTCGTCCACAACAAAAACAGCAAAAAAAGAATAAAGAAATGTTAAGCAGTATGAAAAAAGGCGATGCCATCGTTACTCGTGGTGGAATTCATGGAA
>CAZHVX010000056.1:0-6245 GCA_964536295.1 uncultured Pseudomonadota bacterium | reverse complement strand
TTATGAGTAAAACATGGAAATGGAAAGTCATTGGCATACTTACCTGCGTTTTTGTTGCAATCTACATGCTGGTTCCCACTCTACTTGGGTTTAAGGAACTCCGGGAAGCCGCATACGAAAAGGAACAGCCCTTGCCATGGTACGTCAACCTTTTTCCCGAAAAGGGGATTAATTTGGGGTTGGATCTAAAGGGCGGAATTTATCTTGAACTGGATGTTGATCTAGACAATGCGGTTGAAAACAAAATTGATCTTATATCAACAGATCTTGAAAAGTTCATGAAAAAAGAAGGACTCGAGCCACTGAAGATGTTGCAACCCAAGGGTTCAAAACGTCTGCACATTACTGTAGTCAAAGATCAACTGGAAGAACTGTCCAAGTTTATAATGAATGAGTATCAAGATGTTTTAACAAAGCAAAAAGTTCTGCCAGATGGCGATAATCGCACTGTAGTTTTTGCCCTTCGCGAAACGTATCAGAGAATGATTGAAGAACGCGTTGTCAAACAAGCCGTTGAAACAACCAGAAACCGTATCGACAGATATGGCGTCTCTGAGCCCTCAATACAACGTCAGGGTAAAAACCGTATAATTATTGAATTGCCTGGCGTTAAGGATCCTGCTCGTGCAATCGATATCATAAAGAAAACAGGGCAATTGCAGTTTAAACTTGTTGACGAAACAATCGACGAGGGCAACCTAAAAACGATGGTTAATGAGGCGCGCAAAGACAACAATCTTCCAGATGATTTTTCAATAGCAACTGTTACCAGAATAAACGAGCTTGTGAGGAAAACGATTCCGGAGGAAAGTGAAGTCGCGTTTCAAACGCACTACGATCCAGTGACAAACAAAATATCTGGTGGCACTCCGTTCCTATTAAAACGTAAAGCCGAAGTAACCGGCGATATGCTGCAGAATGTTCAGGTCCAGGTTCACAACAACGAACCTTATGTAAGTCTGGTATTCAACAAAATGGGGACAAAGCTCTTTGGTGACGTCACAAAAAATAATGTAGGCAAAAGGCTTGCAATTATGCTGGATGGCCGCGTGGACAAGGCCCCTGTAATCAGGGATGCCATCCTAAGTGGACATGCGCAGATCACATTTGGAATGGGCACATACAACAACCTTATGCGGGAAGCCGAGGACTTGGTGCTGATCCTTCAAGAAGGCGCGCTACCAGCTTCAATGACCGAGGCCACAAAAACCGTAGTAGGTCCATCATTGGGACAGGATTCAATCAACAAAGGAATCAAATCAATCGCCATCGGTGGCTTCCTTGTTGTGCTATTCATGTTCATCTACTACAGACTTTCAGGTGCACTTGCCAATTTGGCATTGGTTTTAAATATTATATTTATCATGGCGCTCCTTGCGCTTTTTCAGGCAACTCTAACCCTACCCGGTATAGCAGGTATTGTTTTAACAATAGGCATGGCCGTTGACGCCAACGTTATTATCTTTGAGCGTATTCGGGAAGAGATAAAACTTGGCAAAACCGCAAGGGCAGCAATTGATAGCGGTTACAGTAATGCAATGAGGGCAATTCTCGATGCAAATATCACAACACTGATCGCTGGCGTTGTGCTCTACCAATTTGGAACCGGTCCAATCAGAGGTTTTGCAGTTACCCTTATCATGGGTATTGTTGCCAGTTTATTTACGGCAATTGTTATTACTAGAACGGTTTACGATTACTTCTCAGTAAAGAGAAAAATACAACGCATTAGCATTTGAGGATAATATGAAAATAAAAGCACCACACATTCCATTTATTAAAAACAAGATTTACTTCTTAATAATTTCCGCTGTCCTGATAACCGTGTCGATTTTCTACACTGCAACAAAGGGATTAAACTACGGCATTGATTTTAAAGGCGGTGTAAAACTTCAGTATAGATTTAGTGAAGCAGTGCTGGAAGGCACCGTAAAAAATGCCATTGATAGCGTTAATTTAGGCGATCTATCCGTTCAACGCTTTGGCGACCTAGAAGAGAACCGAATGGTTATAAAGATCGAAAAACCCGAAGCTGGGATTGAGCACGTAGCACCAATCATTACTGAAGCTTTAATCAAGGCCTTTGGCGCAGAAAAATTCATGCTTGAGCAGGAAGAAACCGTGGGTCCAAAGGTCGGTAGCGAGCTGCGCAAAAAGGGTATTTTGGCGGTTCTGGCGGCCTTAGCGCTTATCTTGATCTACGTTGGTTTCCGTTTTGACTTCATGTTCGCACCGGGAGCCGTTGTCGCATTAATTCATGATGTCATAGTAACCGTTGGCATTTTCTCATTCATGCAAAAGGAATTTAACCTGGCGATCTTAGCGGCACTACTGACAATTGTCGGTTACTCATTAAATGATACCATCGTTATCTTCGACAGGGTCCGCGAAAATGCAAAGGACACGACTACAGATGGAATCGATGATGTTGTAAATGTAAGCATCAATGAAACACTTTCAAGAACCATAATCACATCACTGACGACATTACTTGTTGTCGTGATATTATTCCTGATGGGCGGTGGAACGTTACATGATTTTGCATTCGCGTTGATAATTGGAGTTGTTGCCGGCACATATTCAACGATTTTTATCGCATCACCAACCTATATCTTTATGTATAAGATGTGGCCAAAATTGGCCGAAAGTTTCGGCTGGGATGAAAAGTAAATTGCTTTTGTCATTCCCGCGAAGGCGGGAATCCCGTGGCGCTCACTGGATTCTTCAGTCACTCCGTTCCTTCAGAATGACAACAAGCGCGTGTCATCCTGAGTGAAACGAAGGATCCCGTGATATTCACTAGGAAATGACGGAACACACGCAACTGGTAACTTAATTCATGAAACAATGGGAAATAGCCAAATCAAATGATGAATTAAAGAAAAGTTTATCTAGCAAGATAAATATATCTAAAACAGTTGCGCAAATATTAATAAACAGGGGTCTCACTAATGAAGATGAGGCCCTTGCTTTTTTAAGCCCATCACTAAAGGATCTCCCAGATCCAGCCCTACTCCCCGATATGGAACGTGGATGTAAGGCAATAATAGAGGCATTGGAACAAAGCAAAAAGATCACCATATATGGTGATTATGATGTTGATGGACTCACAAGCACTGCCTTGCTATATAAATTTTTAAAACAGCTTAATGCCGATGTTGACTATTACATCCCCAGCAGACTTGATGAGGGTTATGGCTTAAACAAAAATGCGATCAAAGAGTTAAAGCAAAGAGAAACCTCACTCATCATCACAGTCGACAATGGATCAAAGGCAACAGATGAGGTTGCATTTGCAAATTCGATCGGTGTTGATGTCATCATTACGGATCACCATGAGATGGAAGATGAAGATCCAAAGGCTCTGGCACATATCAATCCAAAGAGAAATAATTCGAAGTTCCCTTTCAAAGAACTTGCAGGCGTTGGTGTTGTCTTCTTTTTGTGCATTGCTCTTCGACGCGAGCTTCGCAAACTTCAAAAGTTTAGTGAAATCGAACCGGATTTAAAGGGAATGCTGGATCTGGTGGCCCTTGGAACCATCGCCGACATTGTTCCCCTGATTGGAATAAACAGGATCCTTTCAAAGTTCGGAATAGAAGAAATCAAAAAGGCACATTCACTAGGCATACACGCCCTACTAAATGTCAGTTCGACCAGTCCAGAGGATGTAACAAGCCAAACGATAGCCTTTAGACTTGCACCAAGGATAAACGCCGCCGGACGAATCGGCGATCAACTGCTTCCCCTAAAACTTTTGATTACTGACAACATCTCCGAGGCAATTATAATTGCAAATAAGTTAAATGCGCTGAATGCCAAGCGCCAGAATATGGAAGCAAAGATTGTAAGGGAAGCAACGAAATTAATTAAAGATAATAATTTTGCCGACGATCCCGCATTAATAATCAGCGCGCCAAACTGGCACCCTGGCGTAATAGGGATCGTTGCATCAAAGCTTGCGGGTGAATACAACAAACCGGCATTTATTATCAACGAGGATGAAAAAAAATGCCGCGGTTCGGCAAGGGGCGTAGCGGGCTTTGATGTAATCGAGGCACTTCATGGTTCAGCAAAGCTTTTAAAAAGATATGGTGGACACAAAAACGCTGCCGGTTTTGATCTTCCCCTAAAAAACATTTCAAAGCTAAGGGACGCTCTGAATAATTTTACCAAATCAAAGTTAAAAGAGATGAGGGCCGCGAACAAGCTCAGCATCGATGCAGAGGTGAACGGCACCGAGATCAATCAAAGATTAGTCAGTGAGATCAATTTATTAGAACCCTTTGGTTTTAAGAACCCCGAACCTCTTTTTGCCCTGAAAGATGCCGGGATTTTGTCTTCAAGAATAGTTGGTAACGGACACCTGAAGATGATAGTAGAAAAGCACGATGCAATTGCATTTGGTATGGCTGATAAAATTCCGGAGATGCCGAAAAGAGCGGATATTGCTTTTGTCCCCCAGATCAATACTTGGCAGGGGGTTAAAAATATTCAGTTGAAGGTAATGGATATTATAGACCGGAGACATGAGTCTAGAGACTAGGAATGCTCGCTGGATTCTTCACTTCGTTCAGAATGACAATCAATGCGTGTCATCCTGAGCGTAAGCGAAGGATCCAGCGCGTACACTGAGAAAAATATATGTTCGAAACTATCATAGTAGATAAATTCAGGGCCTCGCACTTCGTAAAAGATTACAAGGGCACGAATGAGCCCGTTCATGCCCACATTTGGAAGGTGGAGGTTTATTTTAAAACAAAGAAACTTGATGATTCAAATATATCCGTTGATTTTTGCGATCTTCAGAGAATCTTAAGAGAGATACTAACTCCACTTAACAATCAGCTTTTGAATGGACTCTCCTTCTTCGAAGGTGAATCGGTAAGCGCCGAAATCGTTGCATATCATATCTTTAGTGAACTTAAGGATCAAACAAAAAAACTCCCCGGAAAACTTTCCAAGGTCACCGTCTGGGAGTCCGAAACCTGCGGCACTAGTTATACTGAGTGACTCTACACTTTTAAATTCTATAACCACGAAGACACCATTCGGGGCGTTCGGCGTTCGTTCGGGGGACACGAGACCTAATTCAAAAAACATAATAATTCCAATAACTTGTAAAATGCCTATACTGATGTTTAAATGTATTTTTAGGCCAAATTATATCTAGCTGATTTTATTAGGATTTTCGAATTAGGTCTCGTGTCCCCCGAACAACCGCCCCGAACCCGTATCTGCTTGATATTCTTGCCGAACCTTTGACACTTTCATCAAAACGTAAACATAACATACCCATCGTTATATACCAATATTATCAAGTGGTTACAAGCTTCGCAGATAAAAGCGCAGTCAATACGTTGACAACGCCTGTATAACTCAATTTTTCGACGCTGAAATCCATAATAGTTTCAACTGCTTACGAAAGATCGAGTGGCACTTTTATTGCGGATTATCTACTGCAGAGGAGTCTATGAAACGTCTATTTTCAATATCGTTTGGTTTGTTGCTGGCGGTAACTTTGGCAACGAATCTAACCGGGGCCTCGTTCGGATGTGGTGGTTCAAGTGACGATAGTGGTGCTAGCAGCAGCACTGATGATGCCGGCAGCAGCGCTTCATTACCTTCTGCTCCTGAGAACCTCTCTGTAGTCGGTTCATGACAAACAAACACCATCACCTTCGATGATGTCTCAGGAGCAACTTCATACAACCTTTATTATTCCACAACAACGGGCGTTACAAAAGATAGTGGTACAAAGATAGAAGGCGTCACCTCGCCATACTCACATACCGGCCTTACAAATGAAACGGCATACTACTACATAGCCACCGCCGTGGATGCAAATGGCGAAAGCGATGCATCAACTGAAGCAACTGCAACACCGACATTCACAGGCACACTGGACACATCCTTTGGAACCGATGGTTATTCAGCAGAGACTTTATCTGAAACTCCTCAGGGAGGTAGCTCATATGAAACAGCAATGGATTTTAATGGTAATGCTATTGTCGCACTAGATTATGGTGAGGATTCAGATATAAAGGGCATACACATATATAAATTCGATTCAACGGGTGCATTGGATACTACTTTTGGTAGTAACGGATTAGTCCAAATAGGCAGTGATTCCAATTGGACTTTTTATAATATCGTCGTCGATTCAAATAATGCCATATATGGTGTTGCGGATAGGAGAACCGGAGGGGAAGATAAAGAACCAAATATCTTCAAGATAACAAGCA
>CAZHVX010000055.1:0-11977 GCA_964536295.1 uncultured Pseudomonadota bacterium | reverse complement strand
TAGAGGGAACCGAAGTCGAAGGATCAAGCATTTATCGATTTCTGCGCCAGTTTGGCCTAATTCGACTTGACATTATTTTCAGCATCATTAAAGTCAGTCCCCTGATGGGGGAACTATTTTGGCTGAGAGGCGGTTTTGATGCCGTATAAAGTCCAAGTTCTTTAGACGGGCCATCTTCCCCCCGCCTCTTAGCAATAATAGCGGGGATTCTAAAGTCTATGTTAAAAATCAATCTTACAAACTGTCTATCGGATACAATCAACGAAAATGGCATAACAAAGCACGAAATCGGGGCCGCCAGGACCGAGGTTGCCCGTGCTCATAATGAGCTTAAAAAGGCACATGAAAGTGGCGCCCTTGGTTTTATGGACCTTCCCTTTAAGAATGATGTCGTCGATGAAATACAAAAGATTGCTGTTAAGGTTAAATCCAAATTCGATAATTTGGTTGTTTTGGGGATCGGTGGCTCGGGTTTGGGGCTGCGTTGTTTGACTCAGGCGTTATTGAAGCCGACGCATAATTATTTAACGCCGGGTGAAAGGTTGGGTCATCCAAGAATTTTTGTTTGTGATAATATTGATCCGTATTTCTTTAACTCATTATTGAAATATATTGATGTAAAGAAAACCTGCTTCAATGTGATATCCAAGTCGGGAACAACTACCGAAACCATTTCGCAATTTTTGATCATTAAAGAACTGTTGGTGAAGTATTTGGGTTTTGAAAATTATCGCGATAATTTAATTTTTACTACCGATCCCGAAAAGGGTCCCCTTCGTGATATGGCCATAAATGAAGGCATTGCTACCTTTGATATTCCACAAAATGTGGGGGGGAGATTCTCCGTGTTAACCCCAGTGGGGCTCTTTCCCGCGGCAGTCGTTGGTGTTGATATAAAAGGGATGCTTAAGGGCGCAGGTGATATTTCAAGGTCATGTAATACGCCAGAGCTGGAAAAAAATATCGTTTATAATCTAGCCGTTGTTAAGTATCTGCTCTGCAAAAAGAGACAAAAAACAATATCTGTGATGATGCCATACGCTGATTCGTTGTCATTGTTCAGTGACTGGTATGTGCAATTGTGGGCCGAAAGCCTTGGCAAAGAGGGAAGTGGACAAACACCAATCAAGGCCGTTGGCGCAACCGATCAACATTCACAGCTTCAACTTTACCGAGAGGGTCCGAAGGATAAAATAATTACATTACTTGGCGTTGAAAAATTTCAGGATGATTTACAACTTCCATTGATCAGAGAAGATAATTCTCCATTTAAATACCTGTCAAATCATATGATGTCGCATGTTCTAAAAACCGAGCAAATAGCCACAACAAAGGCGCTAACAGAGGCCGGCGTTCCCAATATGACCATTACTCTCCCCGAGGTTGATGCATATCATATTGGCCAGCTTATGATGTTATATCAGGTGGCAACGGCGATAACCGGAAGCCTTATGAAAATAAATGCCTATGATCAGCCGGGAGTTGAATTAGGTAAGAAGCTAACAAAAGAAATCCTATCCAAAGAAAAATAGAAACCATGGATGTCATCCCCGCCCCCGCCTTCGCGAGGGTAAACTCCGGCGGGGGCGGGGATGACATTATAGTGTTAACCGTACCAGATCGAAGTCCTTCCTTTAAGATTATCATCAATCATTTTTTTAATGGACAGCTGAACCTTGCAATTAAGTTTTTCGATTAGTTTGTCATCTTCTGCTGATGATTTTGGATAGTCATTAAACTTAATTGGTTTGCCAAAACAGATCTTCCACTTTGATGGAAGGGGAATGATGCCCAATGGTCCAAGCCATGGAAAAGTTGATGTAAATGGAATATATGGTACGCCAATTGAGTTTGCAAGTTTTTCCGATTTTTTGAAAATAGGATGAATTTCCTCTGCTCCGATGATGGCACATGGAATGATCGGAGCGCGTGTTTTAATCGCAATTCTAATGTATCCGCCGCGGGCAAAGCGTTGCAATTTATAGCGATCCTTGTATAGCTTTCCAATGCCCTTAACCCCTTCTGGAAAAATATTTATCAGTGAATTTTTGTTCAAGAGCATAGTAGCGTTTTCACGTGAGGCTTTTATACCACCAACCTGATGCATTATATTTCCCAGTATTGGAATGTTGAATGCAAAGTTCTCTACAAGAAACCTAACCTTTCTTTTTTTTGGATGTTCATTGAAAAGGGCCATGCTAACCATTGCTGCATCCCATGGAATAGTTCCGGAATGATTTGCAACAATCATTCCTTTTCCACTATTTGGGATATTTTTTATCCCATCAATTTCAACTCTCCAGTATTGGTGATATAAAAATTGAAGTATCGGCAAAAGTTTATCTATGAGGTGAGGATTTAATCCAAACTCATCAATGGCCTTCATTTCTGACCCCGTTGGCAAAAAGTAATCCTTGATAAAGATATACCATCTTTTCATCAACGCAACGTATGGCAAGGAAGACGAAATGATGGGGGTGAAAAGTTTTGCAAGTTCCAACTTAAACTCTTCATAATCCGCGTTATTCCCCTTTGACCCCTGCTTTACGGAAGCTTGAAGCTTTTTCAGCTCCTCTTTTAACTGGTCTAATTGTGATTTTTTTGATTTCTTAGTTGTCATGGCTACACTCTGCTAGAGACGGATTTTGTATAATACAGAAGGGTGAGTAAAAAAAGAATTCCAGAGATTGTTGAGGCAGCCAAATACGGGAAGGCCAATCCCTCTAACAACATTAAAATACCATATGAAGCTGACATTACAAACATCGATAAAATAATAATAACTGAATATCGAATATTTCTAACAATGTCACTTTGAATAAGAAAAGCTATATATCCTAGCATGAAAATAAAAGACGTTCCCAAAACCAACCAAAATTTAGAAACAGATGGATCTAAATTTTCCCACGGAAGTTTAAAAAATGTGCTATTTATATAATTTAAATGAGCGATGATCCATTTGCTTTGAAAAATGAATGCAATGAATGTTGCACAGAAAATTACCAGGAGCCAGCGCATTAGATTGATTAATTTTCGTTCCTGTAATGTGTAGTGTGATGTTTTCATAATTATACATCCTAGCATAAAGGATCATCATGTCAAAATAATCGAGGAGACTATTTTGACGCAGAGCTGTATGCTTCCCCTGGTTTTAAGATATGGATTTTATTGGACAATCCCTTGTTGTCTATGATCTTTTTTAGCCATTCTATCGGTTCGTTAATGGGCTCCAGTGATAATTTGAAGGTCCCCCAGTGGATTGGGATCATATGTTTTGCATTGAGAGCCTCAAAGGCTTCAACGGCATCCTTTGGATCCATATGTCTGGTTTTCATAAACCATTCTGGTTTATAAGCGCTGATTGGAAGTATTGCTACATCAATTGTTTTGACGGCGCCAATGTCCTTGAAATGAGTTCCGTAAGAACTATCTCCACAGTAATAAATAGTCTTGTTATTCTTTGTAATCAGATATCCATTCGAATCTGTATATCTTAAACCAGACAACCTCCCGCCACGATGTTTGTTTGGTACGGCCGTGACCTCTAATCCATCTGAAAATTTATGGCTCGCCCATTTGCCAAGTTCAATTATCGGGTTGTTTATAAATTTTTGTAGAACATCCTTTGTTCCTTCGGGCATGACTATTGTTACCTTGGAATTAATATATGAAAAACTTTCTACATCCAGGTGATCGTAGTGACAGTGGCTTATTAAAACAACATTGGGTTGTGATATTTCCCTTGGTTCAATTGGTAGCGGGACAGCTCTTTTAATAAAAAATATACTTGAGGAAAAAACAGGGTCCGTTACGAGTCTTGAGCCGTCCATCTCAATTTCGCATGTTGCATGTCCTATGAATTTGACTTTAAGAGTATCCATTTGACCTTCCCTGCCTATTTTCGGTGTTGTCAAAACAATTTAATTTGAAACACCTGCCCGCCATCATATTTTGTTATAGAATGGCAGGCGGGGGATAAACGCCCCAGCCCGCCTTCATATTTCTTGTACGATGGCTGGCGGGGATAAACACTGATGTTTTTCTAAATAACAAATTACAAAACCCAAATAACAAATAAATTCCTCCGCCTTAGGCGGACCAATGTTCGAAACCATGTTTCGATACTTCTGTTTTTGTCATTTGAGCCTTGGTAATTGTAATTTATTTGTATTTTGTCATTTGTAAATTCATTTTCATGCAGCCTTTTTGCAATCGGCGTTCATCCCCGCCTGCCTTCCTATACATCACATGATGGCGGGCAGGTGCGTTAATCCTGTTCCATTTTAATTTCACCGGGGATAAACGACCGAATGGGTTGACATACCTCTAAATTGTTGTTAATACTCGACAATCTTAAATTATAGCTCGTTACAATGACCGAAACAGGGAACCTTTGTCAATGGGAATTTTGAGACCATCATGGGCGGAAATTAGTCTTGGTGCTTTGAGAAGCAATTATCTTGAGGTTAAAAGACGTGTGCCCCAAAACGTCGATATTATGGCGATGGTGAAGGCTGATGCCTATGGCCACGGTGCCGTCCCAGTTGCAAAAACTTTGGTTGAAAATGGTGTAGCTTCCCTCTGTGTTGCCACAGTTGAAGAAGGATTGGAACTTAGGGAATCGGGGATTGATAAAACTCCAATTCTTGTCATGGGTGGATTGATGGGGATGGGCACCAAGGCATCAAGGGTGATGGTGAAGTCAAGTCTAACGCCTGTAATTCACAGTGCAGAGGTTCTAAAATCCTTAAGCGATGATGCAGGATCATTAAATAAAAAAATTGGAATCCATCTCAAGATAGATACCGGGATGACGAGGCTTGGAATAATGCCGGCAAGTCTCCCTCATCTATTAAGAGAAGTTAATAAGTATGACAATATAAAACTTGAAGGGGTGATGACACATCTGGCCACTGCTAGGGATCCGCAGGTTACAAATAAGCAATTGGCAATTTTTGGTGAATGTGTTGAGGTTATTAATCATCATACAGAACCGATCAATGTGTGGCATGTTGGAAATAGTTCGGCTATTGTAGACGGCGTTGATGTTGGAATAACATCAACCAACCGGGCATGGGTTAGGCCGGGGATCATCCTCTATGGAGTGCCGCCTCATGCCGATTACTATGATCGCATTGAATTAAAACCGGTAATGTCCTTAAAGAGCAGGGTTGTCCTTATAAAAAAGGTTCCGGAGGGTACCCCAATAAGTTATGGCGGGACATACGTAACCAAGCGTAAATCCCTAATTGGCGTGCTTCCAATCGGATATGCGGATGGATACTCCTGGAGTTTGTCTAACAAGGCAGATGTTTTGGTGAGGGGAAAGCGAGTGCCGATAGTTGGTTCTGTAACTATGGATATGGTTATGGTAGATTTGACAGACTTAAAAGAGGTCCACGTTGGGGACGAGGCTGTATTGTTAGGTGCCCAGGGCGATGAATCTATATCGGCAGATGAGTTGGCAAAAAAGATAAATACAATATCGTATGAAGTTTTTTGTGGAGTATCTAAAAGAGTACCGCGTGTTTACGTGGATTAATTGGTAAGATGGAAAAAGTTATAAAAAATATAGTTCCATGGATTGAGGCGTTTGGAAAAAGTATCACTGATACAGTTTTCAAATTGGGGGATTGGTGCGTTTTCACATGGGAGTTTTTTACGTGGCTGTTTAAAAAACCCTATCGTTGGCATAATATTTTTAAACAGATGGAATTTTTGGGTGTAAAATCTGTGCCGATTATTTTGCTTACAGGTGTATTTGTTGGAATGGTTTTTTCATTTCAAACGGGTAAGGCGTTCGGTCTTTTTAATGCTGAAAGTTTGGTTGGTGCCACGATGGGTTTGTCATTAACACGTGAGATCGGACCGGTCTTTACGGCCCTTATGGTTACCGCGCGCGCCTGCTCTGCAATGGCGGCTGAGATAGGAACCATGAAGGTTACAGAGCAGGTAGATGCCCTTCATGCAATGGCGGTTAATCCAATACATTTTCTGGTTGTTCCAAGGGTAGTTGCAGCAACTGTTATGGTTCCACTTTTGGCAGGGATTTTTAACCTTATGGGAATTGTTGGAGCATATTTAGTTGGCGTTAATCTGCTCCATATTAATGCAAGCGAGTTTATGTATGATCTCTATTATTATGTTGATGCGGACGATGTGCTTGGAGGCTTGATCAAGGCCATGATATTTGGCTTCTTGATTGCTTTGATAAGTTGCTACATGGGATATCGTGCATCCAAGGGTGCTGAAGGTGTGGGAAAGGCTACGACCAGGGCCGTCGTCGTTTCATCGGTTACAATATTGGTGGTGGATTACTTTGTTACAACTTGGGTACTTGAATTTTTATAAAGATGATCAAGATAAAAAATCTACATAAGTCTTTTAATTCCCAGCACGTTCTTAAGGGAATTAATCTGGATATCCCAGAGGGAAAGATTACGGTTATTTTGGGACCAAGTGGTATAGGTAAATCTGTATTGTTAAAGTTAATAATTGGTCTTCTAAAACCTGACAAGGGACAGGTCGTTGTAGATGGAATGGATTTTGCCCTTTTGGATTCAGAGGGGGCCAATAATTTAAGAAAAAGCTTTGGGATGTTGTTTCAAAATGCCGCGTTGTTCGATTCCCTGACCGTTTTGGATAATGTTAGATTTCCACTAATGGAACATACCGATTTCACAGAAGAAAAAATCAATCAGGTGGCTCATCGTAAACTTGAGCTGGTTGGAATGGCTGAAGATGGTTATAAGATGCCATCGGAGTTGTCTGGTGGAATGAAAAAACGTGTTGGTTTGGCAAGGGCGATTGCCTTGGAACCCCGCATTATCTTATATGACGAACCAACAACCGGGTTGGATCCGATAATGGTTGAGGCGATAGATAACTTGATTCTGGACATGCAGAAAAAACTTGATATTACTTCGGTTGTTATTAGCCATGATATTAAGTCTGCGTTAAAAATTGCAGATAAAATGGCAATGATAGATAACGGTACCATTATCGAAGAAGGAAATCCTGAGGAGTTCCGAAGGTCATCAAATCCGATAGTACAAAGATTTATTAACCAGTCTTAGTGCTTCGATAAGCAAATTATAATCTCAAGGAGATTGTAATTTGCAACTCAGCACTAATTCTGAGCGAATCAGGGGGATATAAAATAATTAGTCGAAGGATTAGGGGGAGTTGGTGGGAAAATTTTCAATCGAAACAAAGGTTGGTTTATTTGCCGCTGTTGCAATTCTGCTGATTGCTTATTCTACAATGAAGGTCGGTGATCAGTCAGTTGTGACAGGTAGGGGTTATGAATTATTTGTAGATATTGGTAATGCAACGGGTGTTAAAACAAAAACTCCTGTTAGACTGGCTGGGGTAGAAGTGGGTGTTGTCAAAAATATTGAGCTGATAGAGTCAAGGACAGCCAGATTAACTTTGCTAGTAAATGACGAAGTTAAGCTCGCAAAGGATTCAAATGTTCTGATTAAAGCCAAGGGGTTTATGGGAAGTCTTTTTGTTGAGTTGGTTCCAGGTGGAATGGGGAAACCTTACTTGAAAGACGGTGATATCATAGGATATGGGGGTCTTGGCGGAGATGTAAATTTGTTGGTTACTGAATTTAGCGATATAGCCAAAGATATCAAGTCTGTTTCGTCTTCATTAAAAGAGCTTGTTGGCAACGATGAGAGTTCGCCTGTTTATAGAACCATCAATAACTTGGACCAATTTGCGGAAACAATAAAAACGCTGATGATAAGGAATGAAGAAAATTTTAATAAAATTTCTGAAAACCTTGCACGTCTAACAGAAAAATTGGCGGGTATTGTCGACGAAGGTAAAGAAGATATCGAAGATTCCATGGAGCGCATTGCATCGATCACCAAAAAAATCGATGAAGGCAAAGGAACCGTTGGAAAACTTGTTAATGATGAGGAAACCGTTGAGAAATTGAATCAGACCCTGGACAGTTTGAACAGCGCCCTGGGTGGATTCAAGAGATTGGAGACGTCAATTGGTTATCATACGGAATATCTCACTCAATCCGAGGAGTTCAAGCATTACGTTGGTTTGGATCTGAAGCCATCACCGGATAAGGCCTTTATGCTCGAGTTTGTGAACGACCCTTCCCCGGATTCTAGCCGCGTTCAAAGAACAACCGATGTAACGGTGGGTAATAATACAACTACCATAACAACCGATTCGGCGACTATCGCACGCGACAGATTTACGTTTTCAGCCCAGATTGCAAAGAAATTCTATGATTTTACCGTACGTGGTGGTGTTATAGAATCAAGTGGTGGTGTTGGTCTGGATTATGGAAAAGGGCCATTCGGTGTTGAGTTCTCGGCCTTTGATTTTGAAACAAGCTACGGCGAAAAACCACATCTCAAATTATTGGGAAATATAAATGTAACCGAGAATTTTTATTTGGTCGGCGGAGCGGATGATATGATTAGTCCCAATCAAAAGACGGATTGGTTTGTCGGTGCCGGTATTAGGTTGGTTGATGAAGATGTGAAGGGTTTGTTTTCAACAGGGCTTGGTAGCCTTGTCGGCGCCACAAAGTAAGGGAGTGACTTATGCCAAGCATAAAACGGGCACTAATTAGTGTTTCTGACAAGAGTGGTATCGTAGAATTTTCAAAACATCTCAAAAAACATAATATAGAAATTTTATCAACCGGTGGTACCGCAAAGGCGCTTAAAGAAGCCGGGGTAGATGTGATAGAAATTTCGGATTATACAAAGTCTCCAGAGATTTTGGATGGGCGGCTTAAAACACTGCACCCCAAGGTACATGGAGGTCTTTTAGGGATCAGGGATAATTCCAAACATAAAGAGGAGATGCGGGCCAATAATATAGAACCAATAGATCTGGTGGTCGTGAACCTTTATCCCTTCGAGGCAACTATTGCAAAAAAGGATTGCGGCTTTGAAGACGCAATTGAAAATATCGATATTGGCGGGCCAACCATGCTTCGGGCTGCGGCAAAAAATCATAATGACGTGGCGGTTGTCATTGATCCAAAAGATTATAATGCTATCGCTGATGAGCTAAATCAAAACAAGGGGGAGCTTTCCAAACAAACATGTTTTAGGTTGGCCAAAAAAGTTTTTGCATCAACTGCAAGATACGATGCTGCGATATGTAACTATTTAAATAGCATCGATGATGATAGACAACAGAAAAAGTTTCCGGATAAGGTTGCATTTACATTCGAAAAGGCCCAGGGTCTTAGATACGGTGAAAACCCTCATCAGGGTGCGGTCTTTTACAAGGAGCATGACGTTAAGGAGCCATGTTTGGCTAATGCAATACAACTTCATGGTAAAGAATTATCGTACAATAATATCATGGATGCAGATGCGGTGATTGAAATGGTTCGCGAGTTCGGAAATAATGAAAACGTTGCGGTTATCATAAAACATGCAAACCCTTGTGGAATCGCAGTTTCCAGCGAATCTCTTCTTGACGCGTTCAATAAGGCCAAATCATGTGATCCGGTTTCCGCCTTTGGTGGAATTATCGGCTTGAATAGAAAAATTTGTGTTGATGTCGCAAATGCAATAAAGGAAACATTCTTTGAGGTTATTGTGGCCCCTGATTATGATCAAGGTGCGTTGGAGATTTTAGGTAAAAAGAAAAACCTAAGACTTTTAAAGCTGGAAGGTCTAGATAAAGATCACGCAAGCTTTGGTTGGAACTTTAAGAAAGTTGTTGGCGGATTGCTTATTCAGGAAAGGGACATTTCTCCTCTTTCGGAAGAGGAACGAAAAGTTGTTTCAAAACGTAAGCCAACGGATGATGAAACCAAGGGCCTTGAATTTGCGTGGCGGGTAGCCAAACACGTCAAATCAAATGCAATAGTTCTGACAACAAAGGATCAAACGATAGGAATAGGTGCAGGTCAGATGAGCCGCGTCGATTCATCAAAAATAGCGGTTATGAAATCTCAGTTTCCAACCCAGGGTTGCTTCTTGGCATCCGATGCATTTTTCCCGTTCAGGGATGGCGTTGATGCCGCGGCTCAGGCCGGTGTCAGGGCCATCATCCAACCGGGTGGATCGGTAAGGGACGAAGAGGTAATCCAGGCAGCAAATGAACACGACATCGCCATGCTTTTTACCGGCCGCCGCCACTTCAGACATTGAACATAAAATAATGGGGTCAGACCTTCATTTTCACACTTCCTTTTAATGCTGATGAATAAAGTGTTTCCGGCCGTCAAATATCGTAAAAGTTTTATAATATTGCAAATATCTTGACATAGTGATTTCTGATAGTTATAATGTTTTATAATTATTGGAAACGACATGAGATATAAAGAATTCAAAAAAGGGATGAAAAAACCCGTATTTACATGGGAAGAGGCCAAAATTGTAGCCTTCAACACTCCGCCCAACACCTTAAAGCTGCAACTTCATCAATGGAAGAAAGAAGGTGACATTATTGCCCTAAAAAGGGGTGTGTATCTCTTTTCCGATCAAGAAGTCGATAAAATTGAAATTGCAAAACATCTCTACTCACCGTGTTATTTAAGCATGGAACATGCCTTAAATTATTACGGCTTGTTACCAGATGTAGTTTTTGCTATGACAATGATTACCACAAAACCTACGCGCAAATTTCACACCAAATTTGGCCTTTTTGTCTTTCAAAAGATCAAACAAGAGGCTTTTTCCGGTTTTGATCCCGACATGTTAATAGCTGAACGCGAGAAGGCCCTGGTTGATTATCTATATCTTAACGTCCGTCGCTTTGTTCCCCAAAAAGATTTTTGGCAGGAAATGCGATGGCAAAACTTAAAAGATGTTCGATTTACCAAGGCATTTAAATTTGCCAAACTCTTTAAAAATAAAAAACTGATCGAATTATTGAGGAGTTTAAAGACATATGCAAAATCTAATTAAATTAATAAAACAATTTCGCCTTGAATCACCTCTACTTACTCATCAGGACCTTATCAATCATATGCGCGAATATCTCCAAATTCTTATATTAAGGTCCGTCTACCATTCAAAATATGGAAGCGCGATTTCATTTATGGGAGGAACCTGCCTTAGAATTTGTTACAATCTTAAAAGATATTCAGAAGACCTGAATTTTGCCCTTGATAAAAAAAACAGGGGTTATTCGTTCGGTAGGTTAATTGAGGTTGTCAAGAAAGATCTGGGGGAAACCGGTTTTAATGTAGATGTCACCGTTAATGACGAAACGGTTGTGCAAAAGGCATACTTAAGATTCAATGAATTGTTGCAGTCTATGGGTCTGCCCTCTAGAAAGGGTCAAAAAATCCATATCAAATTAGAGGTTGATGTTGGATCCGTGAAGGTTGGCAACGATCAGTTAGAAAGTTTTTTTGTCAGCAAATATAATGAAATTTTTCCCATTTTAAAACACAAAAAAGAAACGCTTTTTGCGGGCAAATTATTGGCAATCTTATCCAGGACATATACAAAAGGCCGCGACTATTATGATTTGATCTGGTATCTCAAAGAAAACACGGCAATCGATGGCAAATATCTTAAAGACGGCATTGTCCAGATCAATAAAAAACTATCATCCCCCATTCCGCAGTTCAAACTCACCGCGGATCTCTTTGACTATTTGACCAGGCAAATTGCAAAGATTGATGCGGCCGTTATCTTAAAAGATATCGAAAAATTTTTAGAAGAACCTGAAGAAAAAAGATGGATCAAAGATTACAAAAATGTTTTTGCGCAGTTTGCATCTTCTTATTTGTCTACAGAGAATTTAAAGTAAGAATAATGGAATAATGGAATAATGGGGTCAGACCTTCATTTTCACACTTCCTTTTAATGCTGATGAATAAAGTGTTTCCGGCCGTCAAATATCGTAAAAGTTTTAAAATACTACAATTACAGCATATTGCGTTGTATAACGGATATAAAACCAATCATTTTTGGTTCTTTCGTATTTAACTTGCAAATTTATAATGGGAAAGAGCTATTAATGATTT
>CAZHVX010000054.1:0-12148 GCA_964536295.1 uncultured Pseudomonadota bacterium | reverse complement strand
TGGCGGACTCAGAATGACACAAGAGTCAACAAAACGTATTTTCCACCACTCCCTTTATCAGTTTCGAAGCTTGCACCGTTTACCGAAACTCGGTTGGGTTTATCGTTTTTATAATACTAGTTTCGCAAACCAGCCTCGATAAACGATTCTAGTTTCGACCAACGATAAACCAGATTCGTAGGCTTAGATGGCGCCGACTCCCTGCCCGCCATCGTATTTTTTATTAGGATGGCAGGCGGGGAAGGCCGCTCAATCAACACCCCAATATCGCTTTTTTTTGATAAGTCACAAGGACAACCTGAGAGTAATTGCAATTCGAAAATCGTAAGTCATCCTGAACGCAGTGAAGGATCCAGCGTCTACCACTGGATCCTTCACTGCGTTCAGGATGACACATTGTCAATGTCGAAGGTCAAAGTAGTTTGGGGAGTCAGTTGAGCGGCCTCCCCGCCTGCCTCGCCTTGCAGACTTGCATGGCGGGCAGGGAGAGGCCGTTCATCCAAGCCTATATATTAACGGCCGAACGGGCAGGTGATTTTCCCCCGCCAGCCATCATATAAAAAATATGAAGGCGGGCTGGGGCGTATGTCCGCCACCGATTTAATTCGTAGATGTAGGCGGATCAGCCCCTGGCTGAAGGAAAATCACCGAAGCGAAACTGACTCCCCAAACTACTTTGACCTTCGACATAATCGGATAATCATTCATTACGTAAAGTTGGTAGGGAGGCTTCGTTTCTGGACTTAATTGTAAGGAATTGATATAACTGCAAACTATGGATTACGTGATCAAAACTAAAAAGACAAAAGAGGTTACGTGGGTAGGTTTGATTATCAACGTACTCTTGTCGTTGTTCAAGCTCTTTGTTGGTATCTTTGGAAATAGCCAGGCATTGGTTGCGGATGGTATTCACAGTATTTCGGATTTTGTTACGGACATCGCTGTGCTTTTGGGGGTTAGATATTGGAGCAAATCTCCAGATGCCAAACATCCATACGGTCATCGTAGGGCAGAGACCCTGGTCACATTTTTTATTGCCATAACATTAATAGTAGTTGCATCCGGCATAGTCTGGAGATCTGTAACCACAATTCGTAATAGTCATATCGTGTCACCATCGATGACAGCATTATATGTGGCCTTAATTTCAATAATATTAAAAGAGTCTTTGTATAGATGGACGATTCGTGTCGGACAAAAGATAAAATCAATGCCGCTAATTGCAAATGCATGGCATCACAGATCCGATGCGCTGAGTTCAGTGCCGGTACTAATCGCAATTGGTATTGCAGTCTATGCACCGAAGTGGTCTTTTGTTGATCACATCGGTGCGGTTATTGTTTCCATATTCATATACCAGGCTGCATACAAAATAATTCGCTCAACCCTAAGTAAGCTCCTTGATGTTTCCGCCCCCGAAGAACAACTAAATCAAATCTCAGATATTGCAACCAGAACAGCGGGTGTGAAAAGGGTCCATAAGGTAAGGACCAGGTATCTTGACGGCTGTAGCATTGCCGTTGATATGCATGTTGAAGTAGCTGGTGATAAAACGGTTTCAGAGGGCCATGCCATCGCCGGAAAGGCCAAGGCCGATATAATGCGGGAAATAGACGACATCGTCGATGTGATTATCCACGTAGATCCGGCTATTTAAAACCATTTTAGGCTTCTCGACGGAAGGGCTCGAAGACTATTTTCCACCACTCCCAGTATAACAGTCGTATGTTTTTAATTTTACATTCCGATCAGTTCGGTATAGTGTTCCCGAACTGGGGGCCGTGTTTTTATGAAAAAAATAGATTATAATAAATACTGGTCTCCGGCATTTGATACGATGGGAGATTTTGTCTTTCTTTTGGACAGGGATTTTAAAATGGTGAAGGTTAACAAGGCCTTTGCTCGTTTTACGAAAAAGAGCCAAAAGCTTCTTGTTGGCAAGAAATGTTATAGCGTTGTTCATCACAAAAATATCCCCATTCCTTTATGTCCGCATAAAAAGGTCCTTAGAACAAAGAAACCCGAACATGTAGAATGTTATGAGCCATATCACAAAAAATGGTTGGATGTAAGCGTCACTCCAATATTTGATGATAAGCATCAACTTGTAGGTTCCATCCATGTTACTGTAGACATTACCAAACGTAAGAAAACCGAATTAGAACTAGTAGAGAAGCAAAAAGAAATTGAGTTCAAAGCCGAAATGCTCGACCAAGCTCCGGCGATTATTGCACATCATGATTTGAATCATAATATTATTTGGGCAAATAAGTTCTATCTTGATGTTGTCGGTTTGTCATTGGAAGAATTAAAAGGGAAAAAATGCTGGAAGGTTTGGAATCTGAAAAAACCGTGCAACAACTGTCCTGTAATAACAACGCTCAAAACCGGGAAATACGCAGAATGCTTGCTAACGCCTGAAAATCAGGATCATTGGCCTGAAAAACAGGGGTCTTGGCTTAGCAGTTCTTCAGCGATAAAAGATGAGAACGGAAAGATTATTGGAGCAATTGAAACCTCCATAAATGTCACAAAACGAAGACAGGTGGAGAAGGCGCTTCTTGAATCTGAGCAAAAATACAGAAACTTGGCGGAAAGCCTTGATGTCGCAATCTTTCGCGCTGACCCGAAAACGTGGTCACTCACTTATGCTAACCCCGCTGTGGAGAAAATCTATGGATACACGGTGGATGAATGGCTCAGCGATCCAGAAGCATGGGTGAAGTCAGTTCACCCTGAAGATAAGGATCGCGTCTTTGCAGAAGCGAAGAAGAGTGAAGCAGCGGGGGAACCCTGCCTCCTTGAGTATCGCATCCTAAGAAAAAACGGAGACTCTCGCTGGGTCCAGGGGCAAATCAACTGGGAGAAAGCAGACGGCAAGTTGGTATCGGTGTACGGGATTTGCTACGACATCACCGAGCGCAAGAAAGCAGAGAATGCACTCAAAGAGGCCAAAGAATATACTGAAGGTATAATTTCTTCTATGGTTGAGGCACTCATAGTATTGAATCCTGATGGAACTATCCAAACGGTTAATCAGGCGACCTGTGATCTTCTGAATTATAATGAAAAAAGTTTGCTAGGACAGCCAATTGGCATGTTCATTGCAGAAGAAGAAGAAGAAGAAGAAGAAGAAGAAGAACGCCGAATTAGTGACAAACGCTTCCACAAAATCCTTCATAAAGGGCCAATATTAGATTTTCGGGCATTTTTTTCCACAAAGGGGGGCGAAAAGGTTCCCGTCAGCATTTCAGGTTCTGTAATGCGCGATAAAAAAGGAAAACTCATTGGCGTTATTCTAACTGCCAGGGATATGCGTGCAAAGATTGCCGCGGAAAACGCGCTTAAAGAATCAGAAGAGCGATACCGCGGCGTGGTGGAAAATATAACCAATGCAATTTTCCTCCTGGATGAAAAGGGACGTTTTGTTCATATGAATAAGCCGGGGTTGGAGCTCAATGGATTGAAGGAGGTTGAAGGTATTGTTGGTAAAAGTTTTATAGCCTCTTCACACAAGAAATATAGAGGTATATTGACCAGGGCCGTTGATACCGTTTGGTCGGGACGGCCAATCGATTGTCATTACGAATCCAAAACCGCCGAGGGTCTTCATAAGTGGTGGGAATGTATCATGGTTCCGTTTCGGGATGCATCTGGCGAGGTAGTCAATGCTATCGGTATTTCACGCGATGTTACCGAGCACAAACAAGCTGAAAAGCTGATAAAGTTTTTCAGGGAGTATGCAGAAAATATCGTGGCCAACCTGCCGGTTTCCATTTTGGTTGTCAACCGCGCATTGGAGATAAGTTTTGTGAACCAACATTTTGCTCGAAGGATGCGCAAAGCCAAGGAAAATCTCATTGGGAAAAATTTAAACTCGATTTTAGGAAAGACATTTATTAAAGATCTGCATATTAATACAAAAATAGAGCACGTCATTAAGGGTGTTGCGGCATTTTATGAAGGAAGGTTCACTTGGCGGCAGGGGAATTATGATTATCGAATTCTGCCATTTAAGGAACGGATGGGTCAGCGGAAAAATGCCATGCTTGTGATGGAAGATGTTACCGATAAGGTCCAATTGGAAGAGCAAGTGCGGCATTCGGAAAAAATGGCAGCGGTGGGAGAATTTACCGCAAGCGTGGCCCATGAGATAAACAATCCTTTAAGCGTTATCCTCGGCAATATTCAATATCTATTATCTAATGTAGGACAGCTTGATTTTACACAGAAAGAACAATTGAAAAACCTCACTGAAACGCTGGTAGTGATCGAGGACGAATCCCGCAGGTGCGGAGAGATTGTTACTAATCTTTTGCATTTTTCACACCGGGCAAAGGTGGAAAAAACGGAAGTAGCCATCAATAAAATTATCAGTAGAACTATGCGGATGATGGAACACCAACTTAAGTTGGCCAAGGTCAAAACAGAAGTTGATTTGGGAAAAAATATTCCATCAGTAAAAGGAGACGCCAATCTTCTACAACAGGTGTTTGTCAATTTGATCTTAAATGCCCAGGCTGCCATGGGCAGGGGAGGAAGGCTCTATATAAAAACTGCCATGGAGAATTCTGAGTGGATAAAGATTTCTTTTCGGGATACGGGGCCGGGAATTCCCCAAAAATATCTACGTAGGATATTTGAACCGTTTTTTACCACTAAGGAATCCGGAAAAGGGACAGGATTGGGTCTTTCCGTTGTCCATTCAATCATTGATGAACACGGTGGAAATATAGGTGTGAAAAGCCAAAAGGGAACAGGGGCAACATTTACTGTCAGGCTTCCAGTTTCTAGAAAAAAGGGGTTGTTTGATGTGCGGAGTTGATATAAGGGGGAAGTGTGGTTAAAGGATTAAAAGATATAAAGACGATGTCAACGGTAGATAGGAAGCAGAAGGGGGGACAACCGTCTTCAAAGGATTCTAGTATAAAAATTGGTTTTGGTCGGCCTGCAAAAAGAACACAGCCTTCAGAAGAGCAGGCGTTTAAAACACCGGAACCGATGGTTAAAAGGAAACCGATAAAAACTTGGGTTTTTACTGAAGATCCAGAGCATCGCCAGGTTGACGGACAAACCCTTATTGTACGTAAAGAGAAGGAGCCGGAAGTTGATATCTCGAAGGAAAGTAACAGAACAGAAGTAATGGCTAAGTTAGAAGGTGTTGAGGATAAGGATATCGAAGTGAACGTTGAGGGAGATATTTTAACAATAGAGGCCAAAGGTACAACGAGCGAAGGGTTGATAAGATATTATCGTGAACTGTTATTGCCGTTCGTAGCAGATGAGAAAAAGATTGAAACAAAATATGAAGATGGAATCTTAGAACTTATTTTATGTAGAAAGAAAAAACAAAAGAAAAAGCGCAATTAAGGAGGATAAAATGGTAGAAAAATCAAGCAAGAGGGGTAGCATTTTGGTAGTAGATGATGAGGCGGGTGTTTGCGATGTGTTGCAAAAAATTTTGGCTCAGGATGGTTACGATGTTTCCACTGCAACAAGCGGCACACGGGCCCTAACCTTGATGAAAAAGAGTCCGGCCGATCTCGTTCTTTTGGATATAAAAATGCCGAAGATGGACGGGATAGAGACGCTGCGTAAACTGCGGGAATTTAACAAGGATGCAGTAGTCGTTATATTGACCGCTTATGGAACGCTAAGTACGGCCAGAGAAGCAATGCAGCTTGGTGCCTATGATTATATCACCAAGCCCTTCGACGTAGAGTTTGTAAAGACGATGGTACGTGAAGGCCTTGAGGAACGCAACGCTTGAAACGCAGATCAAACGCGGACTAACGTAGTTCTTCGAATATGAACTTGGATATTTGGTAAATTTTGGAACATCGAGATTATATAAAAAGAGGATGATATACACAAATGATCGTAAATTTGTGAGAAAGTGATTCGTGTAGTTTCGTGAAACATTTGTGTATTTTAGTGTGAAAAAGTTCAGCAGTAAACCAAAAGTAAGTAAAATGGAAAAAGCTCGAAACTTAATATATGTCCCAATAGTGCACACCCAAGCGGACATGGGAACCATGAGCAATTCCCTCAAACAGGAGTATGTCAAAAAGTACGGGGAAGAAAAGTGGCATCAGCACGTTCATGGGATAAACGAGATGTGGGATGGATTGAAAAGCAGGATTAACAGCCTTAAACTCGATTGGACCAAAGTGCGTGTGTATCAGGATGGTTTGCCTGTATGTGGTAAGGAAAAGGAGATTATTGAGGATTTGGCGGCCAAGAAAAGTAAAAATCATGAGCTGGTCCAGTGGCTGGTGAAAATGGGAGCCAAGATAGAAGGTACGGAAGATGCAGCCTTTCTTTTAGAAGAATATAAGCATGTAAAAAAGATCGCAGTGGCCAGGACAAATGAGGAACGAAACCAAGCAGTTAAGGATTATGAAGCAATTGCCGTCGATGTTTTAATAAAGCGAGATGAATTTATAAGAAAACGAATCGAAGAAACCCTTAAAGATGGTGAAACAGGCATCTTATTCATGGGCTTGTTGCATAAGGTAGATGAGGATTTGGCTGAGGATATAAGGGTTAGTTACCTCATTCACCGTCTACCGTTTAAGAGGCGCTTTGATATTAATAAGATTTGAAACACGGATCTAACGCTGATTTGTTCGTAAAACATTTGTGTATTTTAGTGTGAAAGGGCTCAAGACAATGAAAGAGGATAATCCAATAAACATAGATCCAAGCAAGCAAAAAGGTGAATTAGAAGCAAAGATTAGTCGAGCCAAAAACGACCTCCAGTCCATATTCGATGGCATAACGGACGGCATTGCGTTCATAGATCGGGATCGCAGGATCAAAAGGGTTAACAACGCATTGCTTCAGTTGTTCGGTAAAGAATCTTATCATGACTTCTTGGACAAAAAATGCTGCGAGGTGTTCTATGAATCCGATGCGGAGTGCGTCGATTGCATTGCGAACAAAGTATATAAAACCGGAGAAAAACATTCGAGCTTAAGAACGATAAACCATGAACGATTAAAAGGAAGAGTTTTTCAACTTACGGCATTTCCGCTTCGTTCCGATAATGAAGGGGTCTACGGTATTGTAGAATGCTATCGTGACGTTACCAAAAATATAAACATGGAAAGGCAGTTAATGGAGTTGGAAAAGGCTCGTAACATGAGATATTTGGCTGCGGGCATAGCTCACGAACTCAGAAATCCTTTGGCAGTTATTAGTTCCAGCGCCCAATTATGTTTGGCAGAACTGGAAAAAACAGGATCAACCGCTTTAGCAGATGATTTAAAGGAAAACCTAGGATCTATCTTAAATAATACAAAAAGTGCTGATTTAACCATTAAACAGTTATTGGATTTCGCCAAACCCATTAAGACAAATTTCGAAATTAGTCAAATTCAATCGGTCATTGACGGAGTCTGTAAACTGGTAAAGAACCGGTGCCGCAAAAAAGAAATAAACTTGATTAAAAATATTTCAAATGATTTGCCTGAAATTAGACTTGATTTCAGCGCCCTAACACAGGCGTTATTGAATTTTATCTCTAATGCTGTAGATGCGGTGCCTGTGGGAGGAAAGGTTGCTGTCGAAACTTTCTATCGACAGGAAGAAGATTGTGTTTTTATTTTAGTAAAGGATACTGGGAAAGGTGTTCCTCCTGTGATGTCAGAACATCTATTTGAGCCGTTTTATACTACCAAGGAAAACGGGGTTGGTTTGGGGATGTCCATTGCACAACGAATCATTGACGCCCACGGCGGGAATGTGGAATTTGAAAGTATAGAAGACGAAGGAACGACTGTCACCATTAAGTTGCCGGTAATTGAGAGTCTCGCCGGAGTTGGGGTTTTGAAATCATGAACAAAGGTCGCATCTTAATAGTGGAAGACGAAATGCATCTGCGGAACATTTTAGAGAAACTCCTGGTGGATAATGGTTGCGCAGTCGATGTTGCATCTACGGGGAAAGCTGCAATTACCAAGGTGAAAAAGAAGACATATGACGTTATCATTACGGATCTCAGATTGCCCGGCATATCAGGACAAGAAATGATTTTGAGAATCGAAAAGATGAATACAAACGTGAAATTCATTATTATTTCTGGTTATCAATTGAATGCGGAGCTGGAAGCCAAAATCAAAAAGGGAGTTTACACTTTTTTTGAAAAACCTTTTGTAAATAAAGAGGTTGTTGCTGAAGTCAATAGGTTAATGAAGCAAACCCCAACCACCTATTCATAGGTGTGGGGCAAAAGAGGCGAAAAATGCAAAAGAGTTGCATACTTATTGTCGATAAGGATAAAAGCTTTGTCACAAAGGCCCGCAATCTATTGTACCGCAAGGGTTACGCTGTTTTTAAAGCGGAGGATGCAAAGGAGGCCCTGGAAAAATGTGAAAATCATCCTCCGGATATTGTTTTGATTGATGAACATTTGGCCCATGTAGATGGACAAAACCTTTGCGACGAAATTAAACAGTTATTGCCGGATGAGTTCATCCCTATAATCGTATTATTAAGGATCCAAGGGCTAAATCCGGAATCTCAGTATTTGAAATGGGGTGCTGACCAATGTGTTCATAAACGGTCAGGTATGAAGAAGTTTGTTTCTCACCTCCATGCTATGCTCCGAATAAGACAGAGATATTCTCATTTAGAAGGAATAAAGGCCTATAATGAGGAGATAAGTACCAATATTCCCGTTTCCATTCTCATCCTTACACAGGGTCAGAAGATCAAATTTGCCAACAAACATTTTTGTAATAAGATGCACCTTGACGCCGCTGAAATTATTGGTGATAGCCTGAATAGGGTTCTCACCTTTCCAATTTATGAATCTTTGAGGCTTAGTGAAAGCATCCGTGAGGTTCGATTTACCAGCCAGCCGTCGAGGGGATACAAAATATCCTATGGCGGCACATACTACTTCTACAAATTACTTCCTATAATAGGCAAGAGATCAGAAAAGCCGGATATTATGCTTATGATGCAGGACGTTACTGATGTAGAGGAATTGGCTAAGGAGTTACGTAAATCTGAGGAACGCTATCGAAACCTATTCAGGAACTCCGTTGAGCCAATTGCAATGGTTGATTTGGATGGTGAATTTATTATGATAAATGAGAGGATGTGTTCATTATTCGGATATTCCAGAAGAATGCTTTTAAAGAAGAACATTTCGCAGCTTATTTTTGATGAGGATGTAGAATTATTCGAGAAACCTTTTCAAAGTGCCTTAGCTGGACGGCAGGCATCGGCTTCTGTCCGCATGGTCACCAAGAAAAGGGATCTGCGCCATGTAGAGGTGAGTATAAAACAAATCGTTGGAAAGGATGAAAAACTTATTCAAATAATCATGCGTGACGTCACCAGGAGACTAGAATTAGAAGAGCAGCTAAAACAATCTGAAAAGATGTCGGCATTGGGCCAGTTTACTGCTGGAGCAACACATGAGATAAACAATCCGTTAAGCATTATATCATCTTATGTGCAATACCTATTGTCCAATCTTGATAGTAGAAAGTCTAAACAACTTAAGCCAAAAGAGGTGAAAGAAATAAATAAAACCTTGAAGATCATCAATAAAGAAACCCAGCGATGCGGCAGGATTGTCAACAACCTGTTGCAGTTTTCACGGAAGGCAAAGGTGGAATTCGAACAAATTGATATCAATGAAATATTAGGAAAAACCTTGACGCTATTGGGCCGTCAATTAAAATTTTCAGGTATTACGATAAATAAAAAGTTAGTAAAAAAATTGCCTAAGGTGAAAGGAAACTACAACCTCTTACATCAGGTCTTTATGAACCTTATCTTGAATGCAAGAGCGGCCATGCCGGAAGGGGGAAGACTTTTAGTAAAGACGGGCAGAAATAAAAGGAGAATAGAAGTGGAGATTAGGGATAAAGGCAAAGGGATCCCTAAAGAAGATTTAAATAAAATATTCAACCCATTTTATACCACCAAGGACGTAGGAGGTGGAATCGGTTTGGGTTTATCGGTGGTTCATTCAATAGTAAAAGATCATGGAGGTAGTATATCTGTGAAGAGTAAGATGGGAGAGGGAACCTCTTTTTCAATTCGGTTACCTGTGCGTAGATCAGCGTTGCGGATCGGCGTTAGATCTGCGGTATAAGGGGTATACATGAACAAAGGTAGGATATTAATAGTGGACGATGAAAAAGATGTCCGCAGGTTATTAGAAAAGATGATGATTATGGCCGGTTATCACGTGGATACTGTGTCTACGGGTTCAGGTGCGCTAGAGGCCATTAGAGAGGGTATGCCATCTATGGTCATCTTGGATCTAATGCTTCCGGACATTGATGGATTGACGGTGCTTAAGAAGATGAAGGAGATAGAACCTTCTTTGCCCGTGATTATTCTTACCGGTCATGAAAGTGTAAAGAGTGCAGTGGAAGCTATGAAGCTTGGTGCATATCACTACATGTCCAAACCCTTCAATAATGAAGAATTGGTGGTGATGACAGAAAAGGCAATCCAGGCCAGCAAGCTTGAGCAGGAGGTCTATGACTTAAGACGTCAAGTGAGCAAGAAATTTTCATATAAGAATGTTATAGGTGAAAGCGAAAAGATGCAAAAGGTGATTAAACTGATAATGGCTGTGGCCGATAGTGATGTAACCGTTCTTTTAAGGGGTGAAAGCGGAACCGGCAAAGAGCTTATAGCTAGAACTGTTCACAATAATAGCGGAAGGCGAAAGCAACACTTTACCGCTATTGATTGTGCTTCCCTGCCCGAGACATTGATTGAGGCCGAGTTGTTTGGCCACGAAAAGGGGGCCTTTACTGGTGCGATAAGGTCGAAACCGGGAAAGTTTGAAATAACGAATGGCGGAACTGTTTTCTTAGATGAGATTGGAAACATACCCTTAACCACCCAGGCAAAATTATTGCGAGTTCTGGAAGAGCGGTGTGTTGAGAGGTTGGGAGGAACAAAGCAGGCAGACCTTGACGTGCGGGTCCTTGCGGCAACCAATGCTAACCTAGAAGTTGCTATGAAAAAGGGGCTGTTTCGTGATGATTTGTATCATAGGCTCAATGAGTTTCCCATTTATATTCCGCCGTTAAGAGAGAGAAGAGAAGATATCCCCATATTTATCGATTATTTTATCAGAGAATTTAATGCAGAATTGGGTAAGGAAATCGGGGGCGTTTCGATGGGTGTCAGGGGATTGATGGACACATATGACTGGCCGGGAAATATCAGGGAAATTAAGAACATCCTTAAGCGCGCCATGTTGTTGTCACAAAATGGCATAATTGTGGCTAAGGATCTCCCTAATGAGATGAAAAATCTACACATAAAAAAACGTGATGAGGCGGCTGGAGAAATGTCTCTAGGGCCGTTGATGAATCTTCCACTTAAACAAGCCGCTCAAGCTGCCATTCGGCAGATTGAAAAGACGCTAATTCAAAAAGTACTTCAAGAAGTTGGCGGGAAAAAAACTGAGGCAGCAAGACGTTTAGGGGTTGACGAAAAAACTCTTTATAATAAAAGGAAAGAATATAAGCTGTAATTTTTAATAAATTTGAATTTAGTGTTTTAGGAACGCTAATGAAGGTGGGTGTATGGTTTTTCAAAGGTGCAAATCATCAAAAAGAACTCTTTGTGATGTTACGAGTGTTCGAGCTGAGGACTTGCAAGTACAACCATCAAAATCTAGAATAAGAGAAGTATCAACTACAATTCCCAGCATCACACCGGCCCAAAGCCAGGTTATTTGTGTAGCTAGTGGAAAAGGCGGCACGGGCAAGACCGTGGTTACTACTAATCTTGCGACTTTATTAGCAAACGAAGGTCTAAACGTTCTCATCTTTGATGCGGACTTGGGGTTAGCCAATGCGCATTTGCTTCTTGGGGTATCTCCAAAATACGATGTTTCCTCGCTTCTCTCTGGTGATAAAAAGTTACAAGATATTTTGGTTACATGTCATTCCGGGTTGCAGTTGATCCCAGGTGGATCTGGTTTTAGCGAGTTGGCCGAACTTAATGATCGACGTTTTCGGTATTTAGCTGGTGAACTCAAAACACTTGAAGATAGTACAAATATCATACTTGTTGATTTGTCCGCGGGGATTAGTCCACAGGTAATACGTTTTTTAAGCGCTGCGCATGAAATTATATTGGTTACAACACCTGATATAAC
>CAZHVX010000053.1:0-12234 GCA_964536295.1 uncultured Pseudomonadota bacterium | reverse complement strand
ATGCCAGGTGGTGTGAGAGGTCGAGGGGCGTGAGCCCCTCACCTACTCGATTTTTGTAACATACTGTAATTATTGACATTGTCGCTCATTACCCAAGTTTAATTCAAAATCATCATTGCCCCCACTTTTTTAAGCAACTTTTTCTGTAAAGTGACGAAAATATAATTGGATAAGGGATTTATCCATATTTGCGTATTTCTTTTAAAAGGATTTAGGAATTTAAGAAGGAGGGTACAAGTGATGAAATCCAGATACATTATCTCAATATTGATCCCGGCAATGGCGATCTTCTTTTTCGCTTGTTCGGATGGTGTAAAACCAGACGTTCCAAAGGAAGAACCAAAACCAGAAGCTTCTGAAGTAAAAGCTCCAGAAGAAAAACAAGTGGTGAAGTGTATCGCAGTTGATTTGGTAGAGGTAACAGAAACTTCGGAAATTTCAATTGATAAAAATGGTGGCTGGACGACTGAAGGCTCCGAAGAGGAAAATTCAAAAGCGATCGCAAAAAAAATAGATGATATTACAGCTCAGGTTGAAATCTCAAAGGTGATTAGTAGTGAACCCAAAAATTCTCAGGTTTCAAACTTAATGATGGTATTGCAAAAAGCTGAAGAGGGTTATGACCTTTGTGAAATTAGTTATACATCTTCGCACTGTGCCGGACATAAATGTACAAATATGTCAGGTGTACTGGTTGGTGGAGAGGTTGTGGTTGAAAAGTTCATAGACGAGGAGTCTGTGGTCAGCGCATCATATTCATTAGAATATGAGGAGTCTGAATTAATTGAATCAGAGATTAAAGGAACATTTTATATAACGATTGAATAAATTAGGAGGGTTAAATGAAAAGGGTTAAATTGATGTCCAGGTTGGTTGTAGTTTTGATGATTTGCGGTTTTGTACTGTCAGCATGTGAGTTTGGCGATGCATTTGATGATGGCACGGATACGGCAAGCGCAGAGCAGGTAGCTGCCTCAAAGAGTAAAGAAGCTGACGAAAAGAAGGATGGCGAAGAGGTTGCTAAGACTGTTCAGGTGTTAAAATATGAATGCAATGGCGTCGAGGTTGTCAACACCGGTGTTGATGAAGAAGCCATTGAAAGCCTTTCAGGCTCTTTCATTGATGCAAAGATTGCCGCAATCCAAGTTGATGATGGAACGGTTGCAGCAAGGATTGATGAAGTTCGTGAGGAACCGGTTATTATGGTTCTCCAGGAGGATCAGGGCGCATACAAACTTTGTGATGTTGATGCAGGAGCAGCAACAGTTGTGAGCGGTTCCGTTGCAGTTAACCAAATGTCGCCAATCATGGGTGTATTCGTAAAGCTTGAGTTTGATAATGGCGAAACTATTGAAGGAACTATTAATACTAATGTTATGGATTCAGAAGAGGTAGACTCGATTATGAGTGAAACCACTTTGGATGCTGAAGAGGCTGCCACTGATGATCCAGAAGCGGCTAGTGAAGATGAAAAGATTGATTTGGATAAAATAAAAAAGATACTCGGCATCGTAATGACAGTTTTGCCTATGATATTATAATTAACCCTTAGTTTATGTACACTCAAGGCCAGCTTGGATTTAATCCAGGCTGGCTTTTTTTATGGACTCTTAGTTCAGCGCCATTAGAAGATGGCGGTGAAATTAGAGTCCATTATCCAGAGCGTAGCGAAGGATCATACCCATGGTAGGTTAGGGGCCACGATCCAATCTTGACGTCGCCTTCTAAAAGGGCTAAATTGCTGTTACGAAACAGGATTAACGCAGATAAACACGGATTATTTTTGGTTTGACTGGCAAAGATTATTGAAAGATAAAAAATCCCGTTAATCCCAGCTTGCGGTAGCCAGCCAGAAAAACATCAGCGTTCATCAGCGTTTATCCTGTTTCAGCAATACAAGGAGTGTTTATGTTTGATCAAATTTTTAATTTTTTCCAAATTGGAGGATGGGCGATGGGGGGGATAGCGCTCTGTAGCGTTGTTGCCCTGGCCCTATTTCTAGAAAGAATGTGGTCCCTAAGGGATATTAGCATTATCCCGATTAAATTTTCCATAGAAGTTGAAGAATTGGTTTCAAAGGGTAAAAAAGATGAGGCCATCACCTGTTGTAAAAAGGAGGATACCCCCTTGGCGCGTATCCTTTTGATGGCGATTCAGAATGCAGGAAAAAAGCGCGAAGAGATCAAAGAGGCTATTGAAGAAAAGGGGAGATATGAGAGTGCGAGACTTGATCGTTTTGTAGACGTGATCGGCACGATAGCCGTGCTTACCCCGCTTCTAGGGTTATTAGGAACCGTTTCGGGTATGATCGATTTGTTTTCAGATATATCCGCTCAGGAAGAGGTAAAAAATATTGGCATATTGGCGTCTGGTATTTACAAGGCGCTTTATACTACAGCGGCAGGCTTGACTGTAGCCATCCCCGCATTGATATTTCACAAGGTGGTGAAGGGAAGAGTAAATAGACTAATTTTGAATATGGAGACAATCAGTTTAAAGATACTTGATATGATCAAGGCGGACTAGTGCTCGTACAATAAAAAATTTAATCTGCGTAGCTGATAAGATTTTTATTGTTTACGAGCACTTGTGTTGAGATAATCTATAAAGAACATGTTATCGAAAGACTAGTTATGAGATTTAGACGAAAAAAAGAAGAGGATATCAGTATAAATTTAACACCACTTGTGGATATTATTTTTATTCTGATAATCTTTATCGTTGTAACTGCTCAGTACAGGCAAATATCTACACTAAAAGTCACACTCCCCAAAGCGGCATCAGCTCAGGCGTTGGAGAAGCCAGGAAATTTGGTTGTAACAATAATGCCAAATGGGGCACTTGAATTGAATGGCGTGGCGATTTCTGATGGTGAATTGGAACAAGAGTTCAAGGACATAAAGTCGACCGAAGAGGACCAGCCGGTCGTTGTGATACAATCGGATGATAAGGCGTATACCGGAAGACTTGTTGGCGTTATGGATATGGCATCAAAGGTTGGTTTAAGAAGAATTTCAATCGAAACAAAGAAGGTAAGTCAGTAATGACAAAACTTATCAAGAATATTGGCCGTCTCGTTACAGTTGAAGCCTCTAATGATCGTGATGGTGAATTGGGTGTAATCCAAAATGCTGCAATCAGGTACGATGATTCAATTTTATGGTTTGGTCCGGAATCGAATTTGCCAAAAGCAAAGGATAAAGAAGTGATTGATGCTTGCGGCGGTGTTGTGATCCCCGGTTTTATTGATTGTCATACACATCTTATTCATGGGGGTTCGAGACAACATGAATTTGCCAAGAGGGCCCGTGGTGTCAGTTATGCGCAGATTGCAAAAGAGGGCGGGGGGATTATCTCTACGGTCAATGCAACGCGCGCTGAATCTTCCAAGTCTCTTTTTCAAAGTGCCAAAGAAAGAGTATCAGAGGCTCTTAAAATGGGGACTACCACCTTTGAGGTTAAGAGCGGTTATGGATTGGATGCCGATACAGAATTTAAAATTCTTGAAGTAGCCGAAAAATTGGAAAAAGAACTACCTGCGCGTTTTGTTTCAACGTTTTTGGGTGCGCATACTATTCCATCGGAATATAAAAATAATCGGGATAGGTATATCGATATCATTATCAACGAGATGCTTCCAAAGGTTAAAAAATATAAAAATTGCAAATTTTGTGATGTATTTGTAGAGAATATTGCATTTACGATCGATGAAGCAAGAAAGATATGTGATGCAGCGCGAGCCATTGGACTTCGTCCACGATTACATGTTGATCAATTAACAGCTGGTGGTGGTGCGTTACTTGCGGCTGAGGTTGATGCAATCAGTGCAGATCATCTGGAATATGTTTCCGATGATGGAATCAAACAGTTAGCTCAAAATGGAATTGTTGCAGTTATGTTGCCGGGCGCGGCCTATTTTATTAAAGAAAAACAACAGGCCCCCGCGAGAAAACTTATCGATGCGGGTGTGACCGTTGCTGTAGCCACGGACTATAATCCTGGTTCAAATCCCTGCCTCAATTTATTTCTAACCGCTAACATGGCGATATCATTAATGAATATGACAGTTGAAGAGTCTATCAAAGGGATAACGATCAATGCAGCAAAGGCGCTGGATTTAGATTCAAAACTCGGAAGTATTGCTGTTGGCAAAAAAGCTGACCTATTAATTTTGAATACCAGTGATGAATTCATGCCGTTCTACAGATACGACAAAAACTTTGTAAGCACGGTTATAATTAATGGTCATACGATAAAATTTTAGATTGGTTTACTTGTACGCTGTTCAAGTATTTTTTCCTCAGGGTACCATCTATTCCTTAATTGCCCCACCAAATAAAGAGATCCAGTTACCACTATAGGTGACATCTTATTTGTCAGCGCATATTCAATAGCCTTCATTGGCTCATTGGTTCTTATAATTCTTTTACCAAGGCCATTTAATAAATTAAATAGTTCATCAACGGAATGAGAAGGTTTTCCATATACGTCAGGTTCGGTGATTATGATATTTTTACAATATGGCAAGATTGGGTTTAATGTAAGTATTGCATCACGCGATGCCAAGGATCCATAAATCAATGTAGCGTCCTTGATTCCCTTTGACATGATTTTTATGGCCAGATACTTCATTTTATCGGGGTTGTGAGCGCCATCCAGGATGATCAATGGATCGTTGCTAACTGTTTCAAACCGTCCAGGCATTGCGGCTGTTTTTATTCCATTTTCAATATGATCGTCACTGATATTGTATCCCAGATCACGCAATACATAACAGGAAGTCTTTGCCATTTGGGCATTTACGGACCATAGCGTATGGCTTGTGTCAACAATTTCAAGCCTAGCATTGTTATCGTTGGCAACATTTCTTATAATATTCAGTCCGGGGCCAAGTGTTGTGACAACAGGAACATTATGTTTTATTATTCCAGCCTTATGCTTGGCGATATCTTCTATTGTTGTGCCAAGGACCTTTAGATGATCGTAACCAATATTGGTAATTACCGATAGTTTGGTATTAAGAATATTTGTCACATCATCTCTTCCGCCGACCCCTGTTTCAATAACAACGATATCTGCATTTTTTCTTTTGAAATATTCCAGGGCGATGCCAAAAGATGCAAGGCCGTGCAGCGGTACCTCCGGGGATCGCCACTTTTCGCAGATGGGTTTGATCCAGTTTACAAGTTCTTCAAATTCATCAATGCTGGCATATTTTCCATTAAACCAAAGCTTTTCAGTAGCGACCTGTAAAAATGGACTTTGATGAAATCCCACATTTAGCCCGGCCTTAAAGAGGGTATTTGCTATCATAAATGAGGTCGTTCCTTTGCCGGATGTCCCTGCTACATGGACTGCAGGGTAGGCTAGTTGAGGGTTGCCTAGCTCTATCACAAACTCTTCCATCCATTCACGTCCAGAACGTGTATTTATGGGGTCTTGACGAATTAAGCCTTCATCAATATATGATTGGGCCTGGTTGTAGCGGGTGATAATTGTATCCATTGTTGTGTCATCGCGAGTCGAGCACAAAATGGTGCTTGACGTGGCGATCTCCTGGAGATTGCTTTCAGCCAAAGGCTGACCAGCCTCTGGCTGGCGCTTTTATTTTCCTCGCAATGACGAAAGAACAAAGTCCTGTATCTCTTGGCCAAGTGCATCGGCCTTTTGTGCAAGGCTATCCGCTTTTTTGGCAATGTCATTAACCCACGATTTATCTTCGATCCCCTTAAGGTTGATTAAGACATTGTAATAAGCGCCAAAGGCACCCGATCTTAGAGTTAATCCTGCAACTCCTGCATCGGAGAGCGAATTTTTATTTCCAAGCTCTGCAACCTTTTTTGACAGCTCAAGTCCACTAATAGTTTTTTCTAAAACGCTAAATGGAACCAATGTAGCATTTTTATTCGCTTCATCTATTGCCTTTTTTCGTTGTTTTATTTCTTCGTCCGACGATTTTGGAAGCTTCATCGCATCCATTACGGCATTGAATGCCTCGGTATCCGTGTCGACAATCTTAATAAGTTCATCCTTTAGACCCTGAGTTTTAATGCCGATTTCTTCCATTAGTTCGTTATGTTGGGTATAGCCCTTCTTGTTATGCGTGAGAGCTGCAACCATTGATGAAAGACCGCACCCCAGCGATGCAATAAGGGCGGCTACGGATCCTCCACCAGGGGCGGGGGAGTTGGATGATAGTTCGTTTCCAAAATCTGTGAGTGTCATCGATGTTAACATACCTGGTTCCTCCACTTGGTATTCAATTATTTTCTTTTTCGGATCAAAATTATATAAATCATTTAAACCTAGCGACAGAATAGCGATTCTGATTATCTCCGGTTCCGGAATCCCCGTGGTCATTCCTTGTCTTTTTAGATAGTGTCTTCCAGCTTGCAACATGGCTTCCTTGGGTATCAGACCGACAATTTCACTTCCTGTGACGTAGGCGCCAAGTTTTTCTGCCTCGTCCTTGGATGTATCAAATGCCTTGTGAACGGGTGTAATGTTGAAATCGGTCAGATTCATCGTTACCTGTGCGCGACCAAACTCCGAAATGAACCATCCGGCGGCCTGACATTCCTTAAGCAAGCCCGGATCTCTGATGAGGTTGCCATCTTTATCCTTTATCCGATCGCCGTTTTTGTCGCGCTTTGCGCGTCCAACCTCACGAATATTCCAACCAACCTCCTTCGCAATCTGTGTATTTGTTGTATTAAGATTGATATTGTAAGCTATCAAAAATTTACGGGCACCGGTCGTCAAGACCCCGAATTTGGGGTCAAAGCGGGCGGGGCCGTAGTCTGGTTTCCACTCTGGTTTTTTTAACTTTTCTTCCAGTGCTTCGTATTCACCCACACGAATATCGGGTAGGCGCCGCCTTTCAGGTTTTTGCGCTGCCTCGGCATATAAATACACCGGAAGATTTAATTCATCGGCGATTTTTTTTGCAAGCCTGTGCGAAAGTTCTACGCACTCTTTCATTGTGATATTTGAAACCGGAATGAATGGACACACGTCGCAGGCGCCCTGTCTTGCGTGGGCTCCTTTGTGCTTGCGCATATCGATAAGTTCGTATGCCTTCTTGATCATTAAAAAGGCGGCCTCAACTGTTGGATTTGGATCTCCGGCTATGGTTACAACTGTTCTATTTGTCGCATTACCTGGATCGACATCAAGGAGTTTAACGCCCTTTATCTTATTAACTTCAGATGTGATAGCGTCAATAATAGTTTTATCTCTGCCTTCACTGAAGTTTGGTACACATTCGACTATTTGCTTCATATTTGGAACCCCTTCAAAGATGCCTAAATTTTAGGGACTATTTGAATATCGATAAAAGTACTCCGGCAGCAACCGCAGTGCCTATTACACCGGCTACATTTGGCCCCATTGCGTGCATCAACAGGTAATTCGAGGGGTTGGCTTTCTGTCCTTCAATGGCAACGACTCTCGCGGCCATTGGTACGGCAGAAACACCTGCTGCTCCAATCAACGGATTGATTTTGCCTTTGCTTAATCGATACATAATTTTTCCAAACAATAAACCAGCAGCGGTAGATATGGAAAAGGCAGCCAATCCCAACAATAAGATGCCGATCGTTTCAAGTCGCAAGAATTTTTCTGCCGATAGTTTTGTGGCTACACCCAATCCCAGAACAATGGTAACTATGTTAATTAGTTCATTTTGTGCTGTTTTAGATAGACGATCAACAACGCCTGATTCACGTAATAAATTTCCAAATGAGAGCATGCCGATTAGTGGCGCGGCTGTTGGTAGAAATAGAATACATGCAAATAATATAATTAATGGAAATATTATTTTTTCTGTTTTAGAAACCGGTCTCATCTGTTCCATTACGACCTGTCTCTCTTCCTTTGTCGTTAAAAGACGCATGATGGGTGGTTGAATTAATGGAACTAACGCCATATACGAATAAGCCGCAACAGTTATGGCTCCCATAAGGTTGGGGGCTAACTGGCTTGATAGAAATATCGATGTTGGTCCATCGGCTCCACCTATTATTCCTATCGAACAGGCATCCTGCAGTGAAAAATCAAAACCCGCATATTTCGTCAAGAGCAGGGCGCCCATAACGGTGAAAAAAACGCCAAATTGAGCCGCAGCGCCAAGCAGTGCGGTTTTTGGGTTTGCGATGAGCGGACCAAAATCGGTCAATGCTCCAATTCCTAGGAATATTAAAAGAGGACAGACTTCGGTGGCGATTCCTATATCGAAGAAATATTTTAATAAACCACCCGTTTGTGCCAGTCCTCCCAATGGGATATTTGTAAGTATGGTTCCAAAGCCTATGGGGATAAGTAGGAGTGGTTCAAATTTTTTAACAATTGCAAGGTAAATTAAAACACATCCGATTAGTATCATTATTAGTTTCATCCACCCAGATGCTGTTTCTGTTTCATCATCGCTATGGGGTATTAACATTGTCGGTGGTTCAGGGTCACCCTGTTTTTGGTTTATAAATTGATAAATCCCGGTGTTTTTTACTAACGAATTAATTAGTTGACTAAAATCTGATAGGGGTTTTGTGTCTGCTTCGTTCTTGGTAATTGAAGCAAAGGAAAATGTTGGTATTAGAATTAGAACCGATAAAAATATTATAAGCTTCTTCATTTACTATGCTCCTAATCCTTTTTTATTGCATATAAAGGAACGCCATGTTCAAATTCCGATCCCTCGGAGATGAAATAATTATGCAGTATTCCCGAGTTAGATGCCTTTATCTCTGTTTCCATCTTCATGGCTTCGATAATAAGAATGGTTTCATTTGGGGTGATTTTATCGCCAGGTTTTTTGATAAAACGAACTAGGCGGCCCGCAAGTGGCGAATTTATAATTACTAAACCCTCTTCATCAACTATACCCTTTGTTTCAGCGTGTGTATGGGAGCTTCTTGATCTCAGCTCATCTCCACTTACGGGCTTATAAGAAATATCGCCTTTACTAACCATAACATCGTATTTTTTTCCATTTACAACTACCGTATAGTTTTCACACTTGGAAGGCTCTGAAATTTTTGATGTAGATATTGGTTCAGATTCTACTGGCCTGATGCCTTTTTCTCTGGCCTCAAAAAAATTCAGGGCCACTTCTGGGAATAGTGCATATGATAAGATGTCCTCTATCGATTGGGCCTTTTTGCCAACTTCTCTTTTAATGTTTTCCATCTCTGGGGGGATAAGATCAGCAGGCCTACATGTAATCGGTTCTTCCTCCCCAAGGGCCTTCTTTTGTATCAATGGATCTACGGGAGTAGGGGTTTTTCCATATCTTCCAGCCAAGAGGCCCCTTGTCTCAGCAGTGATAATTTTGTATCTTTCACCCTGAAGGATATTTAACACGGCCTGGGTTCCAACAATCTGTGATGTTGGCGTAACCAATGGGGGATATCCAAGTTCTTTTCTAACCTGAGGGATCTCCTTCATAACCAAATCGAGTTTGTCCAATGCATTTTGCTGTTTTAATTGATTCTCTAAGTTTGAAAGCATGCCACCTGGGATCTGGCTTGTAAGAATCCTTGCATCGGCTCCTGTAAAAGAGCTTTCAAATCTTGCGTATTTTTTACGAACAGATCTAAAATGCTCCGCAATTTCAATTAAGATATCTATTCTTAATCCAGTTGAGTATTTCGTTCCTGCAAGCATGGCAACCATGGATTCGGTTGGTGCATGTGCGGTTCCCAAGCTTAGGGATGATATGGCTGTATCAATCATGTCGCACCCAGCTTCAATGGCCTTGAATAACGTGGTTGCGGCCATCCCTGTTGTGGCGTGTGTATGAATCGAAATAGGGACATTTGTTTTTGATTTTAGTGCCGTTACAAGTTCCGTTGCGGCACTTGGTGTCAATAATCCAGCCATGTCTTTAATGCAGATTGAGTGACACCCAAGATTCTCCAGCTCGATGCCAACATTTACAAAATTTTCAACTGTGTGAAACGGACTTGTTGTGTATGAAATTGTTCCTTGCGCATGTTTGTTTGCATTTCTAACGGCGATTATGGCTCTTGATAGATTCCTGACATCGTTTAGTGCGTCAAATATTCTAAAGACGTCTATTCCATTCATAGCCGAACGTTCTATAAATTTGTCAACCACATCATCCGCATAATGACGGTAACCCAATAAATTCTGCCCGCGCAGCAGCATTTGCAACCTTGTATTTGGTATTGCCTTTTTTAATTGTCTTAGCCTATCCCATGGGTCTTCCCTTAAAAAGCGTATGCAGGAATCGAAGGTAGCTCCGCCCCAACACTCAATGGACCAGTATCCTACTTTATCCATTTTTTCAGCGATTGATAACATATCCTCGGTACGCATGCGTGTGGCAAGGAGTGACTGGTGAGCATCCCTTAAAACAACCTCTGTGATGCCAATTTTTTTATTCATTATCAGATATTCCCCTATTTTTCTGATTTAAATTTATTAATTACGGCAGTGATTATTGCAGCTATTGTATTTTGGTCATCCGTTTCTAACGTCTGTGTCTTGGGATCTTTTGTGGCACCATGGCGGTTGATGATTTTCCCCGAGATCGTTACTGCTATAATGAGAAAGAGTAGGATTAGAAACACAACGGTCATTCCGATGACCATTACTTGAAGACCTTCCATTAACATAGTCAAACCTCAGTTTTTTATTAATCTAACGACTTCTCCGGAATGATATGGCCGCACATTTCCAGAATCATCTGCTATCAAAAGTGCGCCATTTTCATCCACGTCTTTGACGCTCCCTTTAACATAACTGCCACCTAAATCAAGGATAACTGAATGGTTCATAAGGTTTAGGTGGGTTCTGTACCTGGGGAGGATGGGGCCAAAACCGTCTTCTAGAAGGCTTTCGTATAGTGGTTCAAAGGCCTCTATAAGTGGGTCTATAAGGCTTTTAGGTTCCACTGTGTTGCCGGTTTCGACAAATATCGATGTAGCGGGGCGATCAACTTTTTTTAAGATCTTTTGGGATTGTTTCACATTCAGACCCATGCTGACAACTGCTCCGGCCAGCTCTGATCCAGTAACGATGGCCTGAGAGAGTATCCCGGCTATTTTTTTGTCCCCAACTAGAATGTCATTGGGCCATTGGATGTTGGCTGATATTTTGTAAGCCTTCAGCAATTCAACTGCAGCGAGCGCCAATACAGGTGTGATGAGCGATGCCCTTTGGGGTAATATCTGTGGTTTTAAAACAATCGACATTAGAAGCGATTCCCCCGGGGATGATAACCAGCTTCTTCCGTGTCTCCCAACCCCGGAGGTTTGGTGGGTTGATACTATTACTGATTTATCTGACAATTGCGTCAACTGGTTTAAGGCATACTTATGAGTAGAGTCTATCTCAGATAAATGTATAGGCACGTATTGATTAGTCATACATACGTTTATTATCAGAGCACAGTAAAGTTTCAAGTTATTATTATTCGCTAGGCAGTCGATCTTGCCCCGTGGTATGGGTAGTAAACCGGGTAGAAAGATGAGCATTTGGGTAGTATCTGGGTAGTATTTGGTGAGCATTGGGTAGCAAAAGTAAGCAAAAAAGAGCATTTTAGGCCCCTTCTACCCGCGATTTTGGCCCCTGATGAGCATTTGGGGAGGAATGGGGAGAAAATGGGGTTAAAGGAAACATTTCATACTATACAGGTTCGGTAGGAGAAGATGGTTCGCTACTTGAGGTTTGTCAGCAGAGTAATCCCTATTTTCGTTGTGATTCTGCTAACGCATACCCCAAATTGAAAGTGGCCCTTGAAAAATTTCAATCGGACTTCAAGGCAGAGTTGGCTTTCTTAAAATCCGCAATTGCAGATTTAAAAGCCATAAAAGTAAAAAGAGTGGGTTTTAGTGGTTGGGGACCTGAAACAGGAAAGAAGTTTGAAGTAACTATTATTACAGGGAAGGGAATGGAGATTGTTATTGATGTGACCGCCTCAAGTGGCCCTTTCTACGTTCATAATATTGATAGTTTAGAAGGCGAACGTAGCTACCGTGGTTTACAAGCAATAGCCCTTGCCAATATCATAAGACCTCAGGTTCTTGCTGAGATTGAAAAAATGTGAAAAACACCCCCACAGAATAAGAAATAACTCGTTGACAGGCAAGCCACTGGTTTGACCAGTGCGACAATAAATGTTTGACATTGTTTTTTCCCACCTCGGTATCATCTTAGTGGAGCTGAGGGGGATCGAACCCCTGGCCTCTTGACTGCCAGTCAAGCGCTCTC
>CAZHVX010000052.1:0-12247 GCA_964536295.1 uncultured Pseudomonadota bacterium | reverse complement strand
TATTATTTTCTGCAACCGAAATCTCATACATCTGTTTTGTATACGATACGGCATCAGATGCCGTTCCACCAACGAACTGAACAATAGCAGGAGAGGCCGCAATTGCAAAGCCTCCAAGCCCACCAGTTTCTGTGATAGAACTGTCGCCGATGTCCGGATTGGCATCATCCTTTGTAAATCCGGGAAAAAAGAGCGCATTTGGAACATCGGCCGCTCCCACAAACCACTCATCTCCCGTGCCCGACAACTGCACGCCGAAATCCGTTCCGTTCCTTGCCATTACAACAACAATACTTGAATTTTCAATGTTCCTTGCCGCATCCAAAACAACCTTACATGCGGGCATGGAGAGGTTTAGAAAAAAGTGATCATTGTTATTGATGAATTCCAGAACCCTTGAGGTCGTCTCTTTATCATCGCACGTCTCCACAATGGCGGGGGCAAGTTGACGATATAGAAGCGATGTTGCGGCACGATTTCTATTATGAACCTCATCACCCATATGCAAGGCCTGAGCTATGATATTTTTCAAATCGATCTTTCCAAGCTTCTCGATTGCTTTTTTCAAGGTTGGATACAAAACATTTTCCATCCATTTTAATCTCTTTGTGACATCATCACCATACGCGCCATAACGCAGGACTTTTCCTAAACCTTCATTCATTGTGCAATACGCATAGTTTCCATACTCTTCATTCTTTAGAATGAATACGGGCATCGATGGAGAAACGATCCCGGCCATAGGCCCCACCGTTTGATGCTCATGACATGGCGCATATTCGATCTGGCCGGAAGATGCGATTTTTTCAGCATCATCTGGACCTTTGGCCCGCCCCTCATACATAAGTGCCGCCATAATACCACCCCGCATCGGCCCGCACATCCTATCCCATATAATCGGCGGACCCGAATGTAGAATAAGATTCTTCTTCATCCCAGGGATAACATTTAAGGCGATGTCCATTCCAACAAGATATGGATGGCCACTCAAAATTATTTTTGCAGCTTTTTGATTTGCAGCAGTGATCTCGGGTTTCTTTGATTCAATAATTCGCATTGCGTCTTCGCTGACATCCATTGGAGGCTTCCAATCAACCTGAACCGACTTTATACCGACGTCATCAAGCGCATCTTTAAATGACTTCAATCCAATATTCACTACATTTAAATCTTCATCAAAAAGTTTATTTATTGACATACTTCTCCTTTGACAGCCACGGAACCTACACAGAACGTAACGCAGAACTATGCGGAATCTATTATAAAGATTCCGCGTCGGTTCTGCGATTTAGTTCCGCGTGAGTTCCGCGATTACAGATAAAACCAGTTCACATGCTGCTGCGTTGCTTGGCATAACCACCGCACCCACCTTCTTCACTGCGTTTTCCACTATTGATCGATTTTGCGGATCCATATCCGTCCCCGTAATAGAGCATATAATAATTTTATTTTTTGCGGCAGCCTTAATTGCCGACGATATCTCCCCCGCCGGATCCATATTTGAGCCATAGCCCAAGACAATATCCAGAAGAATTACGGCCACTTGTGGGTCCATCCCCTCCGCCAAGATCCTTTTATTTCGAAGTGAAAAATCGATCATAGGATGGGGACGCCCTTGCGTGAATTCATCCTCCCCTAAATCAACAATTGTATGGGCCCGGCTCTCCAGTGAATTTTCTAATTTTTTGGCATTGCCATATGGCGCATTTGAATAGATATCGGATATCTTTTTACCAAAGATAACCTGCGCCTCACTGCAAAACGTTCCACCACTATAAAGCGCACGAATATATCTTTGATCTTTACCAACTTTTGATCTTAATTTGGCTGCCAATAAATTTATTTCATTCTTTCTTAGAGAAAGTTTATTCGACACCTCTTCTATTTTTTCATTCTTTGAAAGCGCAACAGAGATCAATGCCGCCTCTTCCAATGTTGACGCTTGATAATAATTTTTAATCTCTGGTTTTGAATCCGCGCCTAAAAATATCGATACAACCGGTTTATTGATTTGTTTTATCACTTGAAAAATTTTTTCCAAAACATCTTTATGTGGAGGTTTCGAAACCAGACAAACAACCTTTGTTTGGGGATCGTTCGCCAGCGCCTTGATCCCCTCGATAAACATTATTCCACCGATATCTTTTTTAATATCCCGCCCACCGGTTCCGATCGCCTGAGAAATTCCGCCACCCGCGTTGGAGATAATTGAGCTAACCTCCTGCAATCCGGTACCGGCAGCGGCAACTATACCGATATCGCCGCGGTTTACGACATTTGCAAATGCCAATGGAACACCATTAATAATCGCCGTACCGCAATCGGGCCCCATAACCAATAGCCCCTTAGAGGCGCCCTTTTTCTTCAATGCAAGCTCTGTTTCTATCGAAACGTTATCGGAAAAAAGCATCACATGCAGACCATTATTTAGAGCCTTCTCTGCTTCGGCTCCTGCATATTTACCCGCGACAGATATCACGGCGATATTCGCATTTGGCATTATCTTTAATGCGCCATCAATACTCTTTGGTTGAAATTCCTCATCGTCGTCACCCTTATTGCGTGCCTTCTTTAATAATTCCTCAACCATATTGAGCGCAGCTTCGATAGTTTTTTCATCCCTGGCATTTACTGCAATAAGGAGATCTGTATCCTTCGCATTATTAAATTCTGGAAACAACAGCCCCGAGGCTTGAAGTATGGATCTATTCTCCTTTGTCCCCATCACAACAGCCGCATCGCTTACACCATCCATCGCGGACAAATCCCGTCCAACTATCATTAATGTAACCGAATCAAAATACTCACCTGTTTTGATTATTCCCTTTGTAATCATTTTTTATTTCCTTTCCAAACCTTTTTTAAACCACATAAGCAAATCAAAAACTCTTTGTCGCATTTTGTCGTCTATATCTACATAGCCCTCTTCACGAAGAACGATGTCTATTGTAGGCACCTCAAAAGAAATGAAACGGTTTAAAAATTTATTAATAATACCTGAACTATTCTTATTCAGATAGCGGCTTGATTCTTTTCCCAATACGTATGCCCCAGCAAACTCCCAAACGAGGTCCTCAAAATCGCCAATCACCTCAAATCTGGCATCCGAATTGACGTCCCCTTCATAGTTTTTTAAACAAAAGAATATGTCAAGCATGTCTTTAGCTAATTTACGATCTTCATAGGCCGAAATCTTATTAAGGATAAAGATTGGAATAGGAGCAACCATCCATTTGACATTGTCAAACACCGTGAGCTCCTTTGAATCTTCAAACAACCTGTCCAGGCCCCCAACATGCATAACAAAACCATCATTTGGCCATTCTAGTTTTCCGTTCTTTACTATTTTTCTGCTATAAGGAATTATATCTATAATACTATGTTCTCCAAACTCTAATCGATGCGGATAACGCGTTTTTCTAAATCCATACTGAGTTAATTTAGATTTGACTTCTTCAAATCTTTTCCATGAGTTGATATTAACAACATAGTCAATATCCATCGTCTGTCGCGAAGAAATTTCCAGCTTTAATGCAATTTCAAGATAAGGAACAAATGCGCCTACGATGCACGATTTAATTCCCTCGGAATCAAAAAGCTGCTTCACTCGTTTTATTGCCTCTTTCAATTCCACATCAATTATCATAATCAAAATCCTTCAGATATTTTTCATATACCAATCTTGCCGCCTCCGTGGCTCGGTCAGTACCGTCGTAGATTAACTCGGCATATATAAGGAGCGGGTGCGCCAAGGGAACATCTTTATGATATGCGCCTATTATTTTGTCACTAAAAAGATATAATTGTGTAATTGTCCCATCTGGATCCGGCATAATGCTAAGCTTTTGCAAAAAATCCTTGTCAATATTATCCACAAAAAATGTTATTTTATTATCCTGATAATATTTCATCTGATAAAAGGCAGCCTTGCTCCCCGTTAATGCAAACTTATTTTTTCCGCCGATAAAATATTTCTCCAGCTTTGCAAGATTGTGTTCCTGGTCATGAACTTGCGGACGATATTTATTTATCAGGAGTTTCGGTCTAAGTATGTTCCAGTACCCACCCAACCAAACATTAAATAACGTGCGTTTTCTGGCAATTCTTTTATATTGGCCCTTACCAAGGATGAAGCCTTGAACCTTCAGCTCCCTATAAAGCAGACCCACTGTACCATGGACAACACCGGCAACGTCGGCCATTTGACGATATGTCCATTGAATCGCATCTTTTTGCGTTAATAGTATATATATAATCTGGAGACCGGCTCTTTGTAAAATTCGACCCTTAATAATTTCAGGCTTAACCCGGACCTTTTTGCCCTCGATATGGATATAAAATCCAGGCGCAGTAATATGGACATTTCCAGCCAGGTCAAAATAATCAATATTATTTTTATCCAGAATCTCCGCCTGTGCTCTGCGGATATATGGTGCAGCAATTAATAAATTATATTTTGGGGGAATTTTTATTTGATTAATAAATGTTTGAATTTCGATGTTGGCAAGATGTTTTACGATTTCCAGCTTAAAAAATTTCACCTCACCATTTTTTGCGGTTAATTTTAAGGTTTCATCTGGTTGAAGCCCTACTCTAACCCATTTTTTAAGTTCATTCACATATTCGTCCGCTCTATTTTGACCCTTCATAAACAACCCCGTTATTTTGTCTATTATTTTAGCTTGTCTATTAATAATAGACAAGCATTTTCTGTAGACAAGATATTGCGGTGGCAAAGAACCTAAGTTTTTAACTGTATGATTTTATTGTTAAATGTTGTTATAAAACCCGTTAAAAGATCGCTTCCAGAATTTGCACCGATAGTCAAAAGGTTATCCACATTTCGTGATATTTCGTCGTCGTTATCATAACATAGTAATATGATTAATCTTTTTAAATGGTCAAAGAAGCACCCTTCCCCTGCGCACCTTAAAAATGCATCTGCGATTGGATTATTGCTTTTTGCCTCAGCTCTTACCCTCTTTATCAGATCATTCGCATCGCTAATCCCTACACATTCCGCAAGATGGAGCCCGAATAAAAAACCCGCTACAAAATCGTCGCCACTTGGGGTGAGCCCAAATCCAACACCTCGAATCTCTTTGATACCATCCTCGATCTTTCCCAAATAGATTTTATTAACCCCGCCCAAAATTGTTTTTGTAAGATTTTCTTCAAATTTGGTTGTGAAATTTTTGAGGCGCAATTCGTCAAGAATAAACGCCAAACTTTTATCGGAGGCATCATTTATTACTCTTTGTTTAAGATATTTTAGATTTGTTTTAAGTCTTTCTTCGTCAATATTTAAAAGATGAAGTTTTGAATCAAAAATCACAGAATCGCTAAATTGGAACAATTCGTCATTAATTGTAACGCTATTCGCCTTTACTTTGACATTCTTTGCCTTGGAAAAATCAAAATCCTTCACAACAATATTGATCGGCCCGGCACCGATCCCTGAATTAACCAGCGATAAAAAATATTTTTTGTTTATGAAATTTGCCGCACAGTTGAAGCCAGAATGCAATCTATATTCACCTTCGCAGATACTATCTCCAACGCTTAAAATCTTCATGATTTGCTAAAAATCATCCCGTGGCTCTGTTTGTACTGCGATTTTCTGACAACATCCATTCTTCCAACAACGTTCATGCCTATTTCAGGATTTTCCATATCAAGTTGCCCGGTCATCCGTGTGCCGTTTTCTAATTCCACTATTCCTAACAATAATGATGGAACCTCAAAATCCATTGGAAGCGTGTGCAAGCGGGTAAATGTTAATAGCTTACCATTTTTTGGAAGCACAACAGGATCAAACTCCTCGATATCGTTTTTCTTGCATTTTTTGCAAACCATACGGAATGGATAGTTGATGTAGCCACATTTTTTACATTTATAACCGTAAATATCCATATTTGCTCCTTGTTCAGCTGAGAGAACTTAGCTGAGAGTTGAACAGATTACACCCCTCAGCTAAACTCTCTCAGCTCTCAGCTTTACAAAATTACTTTTCCTTAATAAAAGTCAAACACACCACATTATTTCCAAAGCCGCCGAAGTTGCATGTAAATCCAACCTTCGCATCCTTTACCTGACGCTGGCCGGCTTCGCCCCTAAGTTGAGTTACAATTTCGTGGACCTGACCTACGCCCGTTGCGCCAACCGGATGGCCTTTACCCTTCAACCCACCTGATGGATTAATTGGGATTCGTCCGGTCAACGACGTTTCGCCATTTTCCAATGCAATATGTCCCTTACCCTTATCAAAAAATCCAACCTCTTCACTTTCAACTATCTCTAGTATCGTGAAGGCGTCATGTAGTTCTGCAACACTAACATCCGAAGGTTTGACACCCGCCATATCCATCGCCATTTTTGCGGCACGCCTTACGGCAAGGAGCTCCGTTGGATCCTCACGATCCTGAACGGCGTGTGTATCGGTTGCCTGGCCAACTCCGGCCAAGCGAACCATCGGCTTGTTCAGCTTTCGTGCGACCTCTTCACTTGCTAAAATCACACATGCACTTCCATCCGATACAGGACAACAATCAAAGAATCTCAACGGTTCCGCAACATATGGATTATTGGTCATCGCCTCTGGGGAATCGATTATCCCTTCAATCGTAATTTTCTGTTTTAGATGCGCGTATGGATTTAAAAGCGCATTGCCGTGATTTTTTACGGCGACCATCGCAAGATGTCTTTCTGTTACGCCGTATTTATCCATATACATTCTGGTAAACATTCCAGCTAGTGATGGGAGCGTTACACCATATATATACTCCGCAACTGGATGAGTAAGTGACGCGATAAAATCGGTGGCCTCCAAACCATTTACCTCGCGCATCCGCTCGACACCAATCACCATAACAACATCACAGAGCCCCGATGCAACGGCCATGAACCCTTCCTTTACGGCGGAGCCCCCGGAGGCCGGACCATTTTCAATGGAACAGGCACCCGCTGGCGTTAAGCCCAGCGTGTCAACAACGGCACTTGATAGTGCGGTTTGGCGGTTGATACGAGCCGAGCCCATATTCGCAACATATAGTTGATCAATCTTATCTATCCCCGCATCCTTCATCGCAATCATCGCAGGATATGCGGCAAGTTCTATGATCGGCGATTCGTGCCTTGCAAATTTTGTAATTCCCAATCCAACTGCATATACATTACGCATATTCTACCTCTGTTGACGCGGATTCACGCCGATATGAACACTGATCTGCGCAGATCTGCTTTCGTATTCGCGTTTATCCGTGTTTATTATCAATTTACTCCCAACTTTGAAAGCCCAAGACTTGGCGGACCACCCACCGATTCCACCTTTGAAGTAGCCCCGCCACCCCACGGCTTAAAACCCTCGGGTGGAAGAATCGCCGCCTTTGCTTTTGCCATAAGCTCCTCTGGAACCGGCCTTCTCCCAACTACCAAGGTAGTTCTGGCACGATCAAAGAGTTCCTTTGTAAGTGCAAATGAAGGAACGCCACCCAACTCGTGAGGAATCTCTTTGCGCTCTTCAAGTTTGTATTCAATCATCCAACGTCTAAAACCAATAGGTGATTCGGCAACAATCAAAACTTCTTTCTGTCCCAAAATATCGATATGATATTCCATCTTTGCTGCAAATGCGTGAGCGCCAACACGAAGACCGCGTTTCAATGCAAGCGTGTGATATGACATTCCGAGATCTTTGTTAACGGTTCTCCCATTAACGATTGCTGCAAGCTCACCATTTATCTGCGCAACCAACACATATTCATCCTGCACGCGATACCTGTAATACGCCAACAATTCGGCATACACGCGAGCAGCAACAATATCAAAGAAGTCGCGATCCAGGTGCACATACGGCTCAACAAATGGAAGAATGGCCGGAATCTCTTCACGGCCTATCTGACGAATAACCATCTCTTCGCCATTTGCTAAAGTTACGTATTTTGCCGGAAATTTTGGCAGTTCGGTATCGATTGGGCGTAGAATTTTTTCCAGATCCTGTGACATTAAAACCTCCTTCCGACGTCCGCATGATTTTTTTACAAAAAATCATTTGCGGCATCGAGAACCCGCCGACTTGTCCTCCGTAGCTTTAGCAAAGGAGGAAGCCTCGCACGTAGGCGGGTATGTTTTATGTATTATTAGTCATCAACCATCAACAGCCGGGTACGATAATAAGTTTTTATACGATTGACAAGGTAATTGTTGGGAAAAAGTTCCATGGGCCATTCCCCTTACGGTGCACGCTGGTTCAGGCTGTATCCAAAAAATGATAAAGATACAGAAACCCTTCACAACATCAATAATTCAAAACAAAACGATTATAAAAATCATTTACATTTTAATTATTTAGTGGTTAATTGACGGACATTTCAAAACTCAAAATGGGAGGTCCGATGAGCGATTGTCCTGTAAAACACACAAAAGAATACAGATTAAGACGTTTCCTGAACTGGTTTCCACTTGGATTGACCTACACAGCAATCTACATGGGAAGATACAACTTGAATGTATCTAGCAAAACCTTAATGAGCATATTTGACCTTGCCAAACAGGACTTTGGCATAATTGTAACATGCGGTTTTTGGGCCTACGCCGTGGCAACACTGATTAACGGACCCCTTGTAGATAAAATGGGTGGAAGAAAGGGAATGCTGATCGGAACATGTGGAGCAACCATCTTCAACCTCATCATAGGCTTACTATTTATGAGCAAGTTCCACACAAAGATTGTCATCTCCATGTCGCTGCTTTATTCTCTCAACATGTTTGCGCAGTCATTTGCGTGTCTATCCATCGTTAAGACAAACGCGTCCTGGTTCCATGTAAGGGAACGTGGAGTTTTCGGTGGAGTTTTCGGCATAATGATATCATTAGGGTACATGGCGGCACTCAGCACCGGCGCTTTCGTGTTGTCGATAATGAACTGGTATTGGGTCTTTATAGTCCCAGCGATTGCAATGGGCGTAATGTTGGTTGTTGACTTCTTTGTCCTTAAAGACAAACCATCTGACGCGGGGTTTAAGAATTTCAACACCGGCGATGCATCATCCAAGGACCCGGATAAAGACAAGCCCGTTCAATATCTCCCACTTCTAAAAAAGATGGTCACAAATAGAATTATTGTAACATTGGCTCTGGCGGAATTCTGTACCGGCTTTGTAAGATATGGTTTGTTAACGTGGTTCGTCCCTTACCTTAGTGAAGTTCATAAGGTTACAACATCCACCAAACTCTTTGGGATTGTCAGTATAGGAATAACGGTTGGCGGAATACTGGGTGGGCTGAGTATTGGTTTTCTTTCAGATAAATTTTTTCACTCAAGGCGTGCGCCTATGGCCTTCATCTATTATATATGCTCTATTATAGTCTGGATTTTATTCGGAATCGTAAAGAACCCAACAATGGCGGCCCTTCTTATTCCAATTGGATGCATATTCGTATTTGGTATACATGGAATCCTTTCCGGCACATGCTCGATGGACTTTGGGGGAACGAAGGGAGCATCAACTGTTACGGGGCTATTCAATGGAGTTCATTACATTGGTGCAAGCTTGACCGGCGTGCTACTGGGTGCTGCCCTTGACAAATGGGGATGGGACGCATGGGGACTTACGATTATTCCATTTGCCGCAATTGGCGCAATATTGATGTTGACCGTTTGGAATGAAACTCCATACAAAACCAAGGGAAAAGAAGAGGAAGCAGTTAAAGCTTAACATAAATTTATTTCGTTAATCGGTGAAGCTACCCGTATCGTCTTACGTTAACGTTAACGCTTCACAAGCCGTAACCGAATGACTTAACCGATACGGGCGGCGTTACCGATCAACGAAGATTGGAGGAGATATGAAGAAACGTTGGTTAGTAGTTTTGGGTGCGTTGTTGGTGCAACTTTGCCTTGGCGCAATTTATGCGTGGGGCGCCTTCACTAAGGTATTACAGGATCCAAATGGACCCTTTGGATTTTCCGCAACGCAAACATCCATGATCTTTTCAGCCGGTCTTGCAACCTTCGCAATTGTAATGATCATGGCAGGACGCTGGCAGGACAAAATTGGCCCAAGAAAAGTTGCACTGCTAGGCGCTGCAATACTTGGCCTTGGCTATATCTCTGCCGGTCTTTTTGGCGGAACAAGCTTTTGGGCACAATTTTTACTAATCGGCGTCATGGGTGGTGCCGGTATCGGCTTAGGATATGTTTGTCCAATCGCTGCATCTGTTAAGTGGTTTCCAGATCTCAAAGGCTTTGTAACAGGACTCGCAGTTGCAGGTTTTGGCGCAGGAGCATTCATCTTTATTAAGTTGGCTGGCGCATGGGGGAATTTCCTCGCACTTTACGGCGTTAATGGAACATTCGTTATCTTTGGAATTATCTTTTTAGTTGTAACATCTATTGGTGCCTTAATGTTGTCTAACCCTCCCGCAGGATGGAAGCCAGAGGGCTGGGCACCAACAGCAGCAACATCAAACAACCAAGTTGCTCACAAAGATTTCACACAGGGCGAAACAATTAAAACTATTCAGTTCTGGATGTTATGGCTATCCTTTGTATTCTCAGCAGGCGCTGGCCTCATGATTATCAAATGCCTAAAGAACTTTGGTGAGCTAGAGGGTGGATTAACATCAACAGCCGCAGCCTCTGCGTTAGGACTGCTTGCATTATTTAATGGCGCAGGAAGAATTGTTTGGGGATCAATCTCCAATAAATTGGGCGCCAGAAAATCAATTGGCATCATGACATTACTTCAAGCTGTAATGCTCTTTGCGGTTTTAAAGATTGGAACAACAACTATGGGATTAACCGTTGCAGCGTGCTGGATCGGTTTCAACTTTGGTGGAAACTTTGCACTGTTCCCACTGGCAACCGCTGAATCTTTTGGAACAAAGAATCTCGGCGCAAACTACGGCGCGGTATTTACATCATATGGTGTTGGTGGAATCTTAATGCCTCTCTTGGCTGGCCAAGTATGGGACACATTAGGTTCATACCACTGGGCATTTATTGCTGCAGCCTCTGTTTGCGTTCTGGCTAGTATTTTAGGTTTCGCGATCAGACCACCAAAGGCCGAAACCTGTTGCACATGTTCATGCAGCGCTAATGCGTAAAGACAATTAAATAGCTTTATAAAAGGCCTTCTGAGTAAATCAGAAGGCCTTTTTGTTAAGGATAGTTTTTCCAAACTGTCTACTTACAGTCCTATCCATATCCTCAAAAAATGCGATGTAGTTATTATTCATAACCTATACTTTCATTTAAAAATTCGGCAAAATAACGCGAATCCACAAGAACCACTATAGATTTTGATGAACGAGTTTCTTTCCCCAATTCCTGATCTAATTTTAACAATTGTTTTTGCACATTTTTTCTTTCTTTTGAAGGACGCTTAATCATATCTATTGATAAATTTATTATTTCTATTAGTGCTTTAAGATTTGATATTAATCTTTCATGAGTAATTGTTGATATAATTCTTGTAATTTTAAGCTTATTTTCGGCTGTTTGTTTATATAATGTTGTTGCAAGCGCTGCGGTAAATCTTGGGTCATCGACCTCGGTCAAAGCAACATTCAAAAAATCTGCATACGTACGATAATATTCGCATATGTCTATAGTGCGTTTGCTTTTCAAATGCTTGGCTCCGTAGGAAACCAAACCCGCCCTTAGAACATCTTCTTCGTCATGAATCAAAGCACTTTGATCTCCAATAAAATATGATAGTTGGCGATTAAAGCTTTTTGCCAAAAAACAAAGCTTTTCTGCCGCAATTGATGTGTTTCCATTCTCAATTCTGGAAACTGTGGGCTGTGTAACACCAAGTATCCTGGCCAAAAATTGCGCACTTACCCCCTCTTCTTCCCGTAGTTTTCGTATTGCCCTACCAATGCGGTTTCTAAACTCTTTTATTTCAATAGGTTCCATGCCATGCATTATAGCAAATCACTAAATAAATGTATACTACAATATACAACTAATTGATATTACTGCTAATTATAGTTTTATTATTCATATTTGTATAATATATTCACAATATTATCACAACCGGTCTACAGGCTATCGATATTTCGATATGTTTATCGACATATCGTTAAAAACGGGAGGGGCTAGGCCCCCTACAGCGTTATTTTGCTTGTCGGATAAGTAGCGCTTGACGTTCGTCATATAATTCGCTAGAAAATCTTTATAAACAATATTGTCAAAAGTTGTCATGAAAAAACGAAACAGGATGAACGCAGATGAACGCAGATT
>CAZHVX010000051.1:0-12353 GCA_964536295.1 uncultured Pseudomonadota bacterium | reverse complement strand
GCGCCAACATCGCGCCGTACGAACCAATCCTGCAGCTTACGCACAATCGTCACACCAAGTCATCACTGTACAGTTGTGATGTCGAAGGTTAAAGTAGTTTGGGGAGTCGGTTGAGCGGCCTCCCCGCCAGCCATCATACAAAAAATATGAAGGCGGGCTGGGAGAGGCCGTTCATCCAAGCCTATATATTAACGGCCGAACGGGCAGGTGATTTTCCGGCGTATGAGGAAAATCACCGAAGCGAAACCGATTCGCCAAACTGCTTTGTTTCGACATTTCGGATAAATAACAATTATGTAAACTATTGGACGAGTTCTTTGGGGTGTGAATCGGGATTTTCCTCTATTTCAATGGAGCCATCCTCTAAAGATGGTGTATCGAGCTTTTCAAGGCGCTCATCGAATTGCCTTAAATGATCCTTCGCGTCCCCATATGCAGAATTTGCATTGCCGATATGTGTGCCGATCCTGCTAAAGTCACTCACAAAGGTTCCAAATTTTTTCTTCAACCTTCCGAGCTCAACAATAATTTTTTTCACATTTTTTTCAACCTGCATACCGCGAAGGCCGACAAGGATTGTATTAAGATAGGCATAAAAACTATTTGGAGATACTGGAAAAACCCTTTTGCTAAATGCATACTCAACAACAGTCTGGATCTCATCCATTTCTTCACCCTTGGTAACAATTTCGTAATAAACATTCTCAGCCGGAATATACATCAACGCAAAATCAAAGGTCCCCTCACTTACACGAATATATTTTGTAGCGATATCATTAATATGTTTTTTAATACTTGTTACAAATTCTTTCCTGAACTGTTTCTTTTCCTCTTCTTTTTCTGTCTTGATTAAACGTTGAAAACTTTCTAATGGAAACTTTGCATCTATTGGAACAAATCCATGAGCGGTCTTGATTATCGCATCAACCCTTTCACCATTTTTGAACATGTACTGAAGTTCAAAATTGGCTTGCGGTAGCATCTGATTTAAAAGATCACCCAAAAGATGTTCACCAAAGTTACCACGCAATTTTGGCGCCCTAAGTATCTGCTGAAGCGAGGAGATGTCCTTACCAACCTCAAGCACATTCTTGCTGACCTCTTCCACCTTGATCATCCGATTGCCTAATTCCGATACAACCTTGGACGCATTATCTAATCGTTCGCCAACGGTCCTATTAGTATTAACCATCGCCTCGAGGTTGTCCTTGAGCTGGTTTGATATAGTATTGGAGCTGCCCTCCAATGATTTCCTTAACTGCTCACGGAGGTTCTCCAACTGCTGCTGCATAAGCTGAAGGGATCTATCCTCTGTTGGCTTTTTTAGGAAATGAAGGATCAAAAACACGCCAACAATGGTTGTAATTAATGATACTACCAATAACAGGGTTATTATATTCATGTAGGGTGGTATATTAGAGAAATGGAGTTATTGCAACGATTTTATTATGTGGTCCGCTTATCCTTATATTCCTGCACCAATTTGACGAGATCGAGGTCTTTTTTGAGTTTGGTAGCCTGGCCTTTTTTCCACTCATAGCAAAGCGCCTTCATCCACTCTTCAGCTTGGGTTTCGTTTAGACCATAGAATGACATGAGTATCGAACCAAAGGCCTGGGCAACCGCAGTATTATACTGATCTGGATTTGTGGCCTTATCGGGACTTTCTGAAAGTTTTTTAAGTTTCCGAAGCTTTCCATCAAGCATAAATGAATAATCGTTCTTAATATCCTTCCAAAGTTCCTTGGCCAATTCTTTGCTGTATCCATAGTCTTTCGAAGTAAGCTTTTTAATAAAGACTGTTTTCTCAAGTCTCTCTGGTAGAATATTGTTTGGCTTCTCATACATGACATCGGCAAATTTCTGTAGATTGTGGAGGGCTGCATCCTCACCAAAAAGACCCTTGACCTTCTTTGCTATTGCCCTTAAATAATCTCCAGCGCCAGGTTGCGCACTATCAGTGCCGGTTGCTGCAGCGTTTATTTCATTTCCAGCTTCACCCTCGACAAAGAATATGAAGGCCTTAATATCTGCCTCTGAGACATTCTGTAATATCTTGTTCCAGTCCAGTTTTTCGCCCTCTGCTGCGGCTCTTAACACAACCTTAGGAGATAGTATAGCAGCCAAAAGCTTTTCAACATCATCAACACCATCAACATCATCTAAACAATCCAACGCCTCTTCTACAAGTCCTGACCTTTCGTTACTATACTCAAACAGCTTTTCCTTTAACTTATCAATAAACGCATATCCGGCCTTGTTACGATTGCTGCTCATCTCTTCAAAGACCTTAGGATCTCTATAGCCATGTTCTATATCCTTTTTATTCCCGGTGGCTAGACCCTTTTCCAATTTGCCAATTGCATCATCAACATAAGAACCTGCATCATATGTTCCGCCGGGTCCCTGTTTAATTAACGGTGGATTTTCATAGTTGGGTCTTGAAGGTTTCGTATACGATGTACGTCCCCAGTTTCCTTCATTAAAAAACTTTGCAAAACAAAAATTTTCTTCTTGCATGGTAGTAGCGTTGCTCATACATGCATACCAATTATACATAAACGAATTATCTGTAGCCCCATTCATATACTCAAAGATTGAAGCCTTCGGTGCATACCCACCATACACATTACCATAAAACGAATTCGTAAAAAATCCGCCGCCAAAAACATCGAACATATTTCCCGCAAATAGACTCATTTAACTTCCTTACTTAATTCCTAGGCCATAAACATTACCTAGGCTCTTTATTAATAATTCCTTTGCAAATTCCGGATCCTTAACGCGCTCCGAAAGCGCTAAAATCCAGGGCTCGGCCCTTTTGATTTCATAATCAAGCTTTTCATTAACCTGCTGAATAACTTCCTTTGAATGAATCTGAGCCAAGGCTCTATTGTTATCCCTTGCCTCGTCGTGTTCAACATAAACCTTGGTGCCTGCTCTCTCAATTGGTTTTTCAATCTCAGTATCTATCGAATCGGCCTTCGTACTAACGGCGGTTTCTTCCTCTTCCTCATCGATAGCGGAAGTAACTCCCTTAACAGCCATATCGGTCAACGTTTTCGCCTTACCCTTGGAAACAAGATTTGGGTCACGAATCGCCAGGTCATCCTTCGTTTTGGATTCTTCCTTAACCTTTTCCTTGGCGCCCTCACCCGTTGCCACAAGCTGGGCTCCAACCTTTTTCTCTTTAACTTCTTCCTTTGGTTTGGAAGTTTTAAGGGTTTCCTTCGTATCTGTAGCCCTCTTCTTTGATTTCTTATCCTCTACAGGCTCCTTGAAGGCCTTACTATTTTTAACCTTTAGTTTCGATGTATCTTCTGCACCCTTTTGAACAACAGCAGGTTGTGTTGCTTTTGGATCAGCAGTTTTCGTTTGGTTTTCAGGTTTGACTGCTGCATTACTTAGAAATTCATTATTCTGAATAATCTTTTTTGCCATCTCATAAGCGGCAGAACCCTTTGATGCCAACTCTGAAAATTCCTGCGCCTTACCCTTACCAAGAACGGCGTTCTTTTCACCCTGTGAAAGCTTTGCCTTATCCTGAGCATGCTTAACTTCGGTGCTTTGTTTTGGAAGCTGCTTCTCCGCAACATTTTTCTGGGTCTGATGGGTTTGAGTCGGCTGCTTTGTAGATGCATTGCCTTCAACCTTAGTTTGGGCATTCAGCTTCTGCAAAGACTCCTGCTCCGCCTTTTGATCAGATGAACGATGCTCATCGCGCCTCTTTGAAATATTATTTGTAATCTGGCGCATCGTATCATTTACTTTTCCTATTGGATCCGACATATCTACTCCAAGTAGTTAGTTGCTAACAAACTAGCTAAACACTAGTCCCTCGCACTCTAACTAAGCAAAATCCTTGCCATATGGCTGTTTTTTGATGTCTTATATTCCATTGATATCATTGGTGAATTTTGTCTCCCAATTTTACCAGAGATCATCAAAACACCTATTTGGGGATTAATACCCCCAAAATGTGTATTGGTGTCCCAACCTGTTTATTAAAGAACTCTAAAAAACCAATAATTACAAAACATTACAATACAATCCACCCTTCAATACTATTATCGGCAAGGGACACCCCTAAAGTTGCTCACAGATCAACTTTTTTTGAATCGTAACTATTTGATTTTATTGCTTTTTCTTGGGACGATCGATCGTAATGCCTAGTCTATCGGCGACTTCCCTCTCCACAACATCCGTCATGAATTTACCCCTTTGAGGGAGCTTGCCATACTTAATCTTTTCCATCTCGCCACCATAGGTGATGGCCTTATAGATAATGTTCCCTTCAATCTCATCACTAATTTCATCCATCTCAAAAAATCCCCCCGGATCAAGTTTTTCAAACTTATTGAGAGACTCCTCTAATTGGAGTTGCAGATTAAACCTTACAAATTTTTCAACCTTCCCGGATTTGTGAACCATATCCGCAACCAAAAGCTTACCCTTTTTATCTTTGGGAAGTTCGATAAGCGCCCGAAAGATAAATTTCTTAATCTCACCGGCTGGTATTTTTTTATTTATTGTCCTGGAACGAAAACGTCTAAAAAAGTGTTTCCACTGTTTTTCCGTTTTCTTATTAAAGATTGGATTCTTGCCAACCAACTTCTTTATTATTTGAATTCCCTTTTCGAACCTTGCGACAAGAAGTTTTTCAAAAGCGGTTAGCATCTTGCGCAATCCAGAACGTGCCTTACCTTTGGAGTTAGAAGCACCACTTAGATTAGATCGATCGGCGTAAACATTTTTTAGTGTCGCCATTTCTTCTATAGATTCTTCCTTCGCTGGCTCTCCCCTATCAACCTTTGCCTTCGCGACCTTATCATCATACATTTTTTCTGCCTTGGCCTTTTTTTGAAGCTGTTCTTCAATGTCCGCAGGAATTCCATACCTCAAATCGCGAACGACAAAATCTGTCCCAACCAAGGTAAAGGCCTGATATGCCCTTGATGTTGCAATTCTCCTACCTGTTGCATTCAAAAATCTTGAGGTATTGTCGGCGCTCTTGAACTGATCCTTAAAAACCTTCTGTTTTGCTGCCTGCTCCGTCTCCCCTTTTTTTGTTTGAGAAACGACGGGCTTTTTCCCGGGGATTAATCCATGCTCTGCAAAACGCTTCTCCACGTAATCCATGGCATCCTGCATTTCGTTGTAGGAAACACTGTCAATTCCCTTGACCTTGCCGGGTTTTACCTTATCAACCCTTTGAACGCCATGAACCTTTCCATCTGGCTTATGTCCACTATGATCTTCAACCATTTACTCTCCTAACCTGCATTTCTCACAGAACGCTAATGCATTCTGCGAGAAATGCACTTTTTGCGCCGTGCAGCGCAAAAAGTTTCGACTCTCCGCCTTAGGCGGATCGCTCAAGGTTAGCCGTTCGGCTGAGCTCACGGCCGAAGCCCTGAGCGAATCCGCCTGAAGGGCGGATGAGTCGAAGCCCGAAGGGCGGATTTCGAACCAACTGGTGAGAAATCCGGGCTAAAAGGTGGCCATTATACGATTTTCCTTTAAAAAGCGCAACCCTTCCCAACCGATTGCACCTCCGAGGTGTAATCGGTTAATTATTAGGGATTGAAGTAACGGACTAATATGCTAGTATGCCCCCCCTTCGAGGTAATAATATTGTGAAATTAAAATCTGCAATAGATCTGATAATTAATGGGAACCGAAATTTAAACCTGCAGGGACTAGAGCCATCGGCGACAGCCTTTGCTGTATCCAATATTGCAACTAATCACAATAGGCCTACATTTATCATTACACCTGATAGCGAAACTGGAGAAAACATTTACAATGATTTGCAATTTTATCTACCAAACGAAAAGAAAGATCTGCTCTGTCAATTTCCATCACCAGACACCCTGCCATATACTCATCTTAAAACCCAGGATGACATCTGGTCGGATCGATTAAAAATTCTGTACCAACTTCATATAAAAGAGCCTTTAATTATTGTTGCTTCAATCTCATCGATATTAAGAAGAGTAATTCCAAAGATGAATTTTTTGGACTACGTACTTGAATTCAGACGCGGAGAAGAGATCGATCGCGAATATCTAATCAAGAAGCTCTCTGAATCCGGGTATCTCAATGTTAGCATCGTGGAGGACGCAGGGACCTTCGCCCTAAGAGGCGGAATTATTGACATCTTCACGCCCACCTTGGACTTTCCGGTCAGGCTAGAATTTGATGGAGACAAAATAGAATCAATAAGGCTTTTCGACCCATCAACGCAACGCTCGAAAGACGAAATCTTTAAATTTACAATCATTCCATCAAAAGATGTGATCTTAAATGAAAAAACAAAGCTACAAGCGTTGAGCCAGATAAGCGAGCTTACAAAAAAAGAAAGCCTCCCTCTGGATAAGAAACGTCAGTTACGAGAATATATTGAGGAAGGAATTTATTTTACTGGAATAGAAACAACCCTACCTATCTATTACAACAAAACAAGCACCGTATTTGACTATTTGCCAAACGACAGCATTGTAACATTGATAAATAAGGATTCAATAAAGCACAACGCAGAAAAAGAGTTTGAAAAGGCCATTGAACTGCATAGTGAGTGTAATAATATTGAAAAAATCATCCCCCCCGATATGCTATATATCGGCATTGATGATATTTATAATATATGCAAAAAATATCAATGCATCAAGTTCAACCATTTAACCATTCATTCTGGAGAAAAAGAAGACACTGACACCCTAAATTTTACAACAGAGAATAATTCAGATCTAAAGACAATACTTCTGAAACATAAGTCCAATGAAGATATCCTCAAGCCCCTTGTTTCGAAGATGAAGAAGTGGCTTGATGGAGACAATAAAATAGTCCTGGGTTGCCATACAAACATTCAGGCGGAACGCATGCTGGATCTTTTTAAATGGCACAAGCTTCCAATTGAAACTAGCGATTTAGATTTCAATGAAGTCCTTAATTTAAAACAAAAGAAAATATGGATAAAATTAGGGAAGCTAAGTCGAGGGTTTAAGTGGTTTGATGAAGGCTTGATCCTAATAACCGATGAAGAGATATTTGGAAAAAAGACCTCAAGACCGCGGGCTCAGGTTTATGAAGAACATTTCACCAACTTCTCTGAATTAAGTGAAGGTGATCACCTGGTTCACACTCAACATGGCGTCGGTAGATATATCAAATTAATGAATATGGAAATTCTTGGAACAAAGAATGACTACATTCAAATGGAATATCTTGGCGGAGATAAACTTTATATACCAATATACAAACTAAACCTCCTTCAAAAATATATGGGCCCCTCCGAAACAGCTCCGATACTGGACAAGTTGGGGGGATCTGGCTGGCTAAAAGAACAGAAAAAGGCAAAAAAATCGATCAAAATCATAGCCAAGGACCTCTTGGAACTGTACGCAAAACGCGCATTAGCCAAGGGCTTTGTTTTTCCCGTCCCTGATCACTATTACGAAGAATTTGAAGCAACCTTCCAATACGATGAAACCCCTGACCAATTAACTGCAATTGACGACGTCAATCGAGATATGAGCTTAGAGATGCCAATGGATCGGCTAATATGCGGAGATGTTGGATATGGAAAAACTGAGGTTGCAATGCGCTCCGCGTTCAGGGCAGTTATGGCCGGCAAACAGGTAGCTGTTTTGGTCCCCACAACAATTCTTGCGTTCCAACATTATGAGAATTTCATTTCTAGATTTAAGGATCATCCAATTAAAATCGATATGCTGACACGTTTTAGAAACAAAGCTGAACAAAACGGCATTATCAAGGAACTTGCACAGGGCACAATGGATATAGTTATTGGAACCCATCGCTTATTACAAAGGGATATAAAATTTAAAAACATTGGCCTGTTGGTCGTTGATGAAGAGCAGCGCTTTGGCGTATCACATAAGGAAAAGATAAAGGAGCTGCGAACAAATTTAGATATCCTGACCTTGAGCGCAACACCTATCCCAAGAACGCTCCACATGGCATTGACTGGAATCAAGGATATCAGCATAATCAATACACCTCCTGCCAATCGGTTATCTATCAGAACCTTTATCGCTGAATTTGAGGACCATGTAATCCGTGAAGCAATAATGCGCGAGGTGAAACGTGGTGGTCAGATATTCTTCTTACACAACCGCGTTCAGACAATTCAAAGCATGAAAGACCGTTTGGAAAAGATTGTACCAAATGTCAAAATAGGCGTTGCACATGGTCAAATGAAGTCATCAGAACTAGAAGACGCAATGATAAACTTTTTGCAACGCAAGCATGATGTTCTACTTTGTACAACGATTATAGAATCAGGAATTGATATACCTAGCGCCAATACATTAATTGTAAATCGTGCCGACACATTTGGTTTGGCCCAACTTTATCAATTGCGTGGCCGCGTAGGGAGATCCGCCCAAAGGGCTTATGCATACTTTGTGATCCCCAGTGAAGCAACGATAACCGACCTGGCAAAGAGACGGTTAACTACACTCCAACGGTACACAGAACTTGGCTCAGGATTCCAAATTGCGTCTCACGACCTTGAAATCCGGGGCTCGGGAAGCCTTTTAGGCACCGCGCAATCCGGCCATATCGCCGCAATCGGTTATGAAATGTTTGATAAATTATTAAAGAGAGAGATCCGCAAACTGCAAGGCAAAGTTGAGGCAGAGGAAATTGAGCCAGAGCTTAACTTCAGGATCGAAGCGTTCATTCCAAAGGATTACATCGATAATGATGGAACAAGAATGGATCTTTACAAGCGCCTTTCCAACCTTGACTCAATTCAGGATCTTTCCGAAATGGAATCGGAGATTCGCGATCGTTTTGGTGAGCTACCTGAACGCGTTGTAATGTTACTAAAGATCATTGAAATCAAGATTAACTGCAAGCAACTGAAGGTAAGATCCGTTTCATATGATAACAATATCTTTGTATTTCATTTTGATGAGTCAACCCCTCTTAATCCAGATAATATTTTGCCAATAATCTCCGAAAATCCAATGCAGATCACATTAAGGCCAAACAATAAGCTTCTTTACCAGTGTAAAACGGCGGATGAAAAAGAGATAATAAATAAGGCAAAGACATTTTTGACAAGACTCACCAACGCATTAACATAAATATTTCAGCAAATCCGCATCAAAACAATACGAAGTGATTATAATATTTATTGATTAGCCGAAGACTTTAATGGCATCGGCAAGTTCTTGGTGGTCTTTTGCATATTCCCCAACAGAAACGTTTTTAGTTATCGCCTCCCACGCCTGATGTAGGGACCTAGCACCTCCGGTAGGACCAGATGGATGACCAAATACGCCGCGCCCTGGAACAAAACCAAAATCTATTGTTTGTAGTTTATCATAAACATTAGGGAGCGTACCTGCCCAGTCACTACCACCGGGGACCGGAAGAGATGTTTTAATATTTCCCAGTGGTTTTAAGCATTCCTGAACATTAAGTAACACCTCATATTCTGGCGTTTTCATCCTTGATCCAAATCCAGGCATGATGATGGCATCAAAACCAGCGATACGTTGAAGCTTTGTAAATACTTTAGAATGGATTCCAAAATAAGGCATCCTTGCAAATGGGGCGATGAAATCAAAGTGGCCAACGAGTGGAACCTTTGTATGCTTGCGAAGCATCCTGACCGCACTAAGTCCGGTTGTCATTCCATTTATCATCAATGCATTTGCACCATTTGCCACGGCAATGTCGTGAAGCTCGAGTAGTCGATCAACTTCATCTGTAATATTTGCCAGATAAATCTTTTTGTGGCCCGTCATTTTTTCAGCCTCGCACCTTGCATTACCTAAAAGTTCAGAGCGCTTGGAGAGTGGCGAATATTCAGCATCAGCCAGCATCTCATCATCTTTTGCGATATCAAGCCCGCCTAACCAACTTTGAAAACCAAGCTCGGCAAATGGCTCTGGCGCCAAGCCAACATTTGGTTTAATTACACCAAAAAAGATTGGTCGATCATAAACGCCTAACAAATCCCTCAACCCCTGAACACCAAATTTAGGCCCTTCAAATTTATCTAAAAAGCTATTTGGAAATTCGATGTTAAATAATTTGATAACCGAAATCCCTGGCGAAAAAAACGCGCCCTCTCCGCAAATTGCAGTTAGCATATTTGGGATACGTGGACCGAAGTTTCCATGTGGATGAGCAATCTTTACCCTACACAGATATGATTTTAAATTTTTTTCTGCTAATAATTCGTATGTGGGGCTGTCTTTTTCTTTCTCGACAATAAGCTCAATAACCTTTGCGCCATACTCCGTCCGCAGGTCCTCATCTACTCCTACTCGCTTCCATTGGGCGGTTGATTGTTCTTGGCAAAGATGGGCCGCTGCTTCCTCTGGATCGATAGTTGATTCAAAGAAGTAATCAAGGATTAAATATTTCTCTTTATCGAGATTATTTAAATCCGCAAAAAATCCACGTTTATCACTATTATTCATAACTTCATATGTCATTCTGAGTGACAACGAAGAATCCAGTGTGTTCAATGCACACGCGGGATCCTTCGGCTACGCCTCAGGATGACACACCATCAATCACCATATACCTGTACAAAAACATTGCGCTCGCCTCGAGGACCATCCATCTCTATAAAAAGTACGGCCTGCCATATTCCTAAAAGCATTTCACCATTATGCACCGGGATTGTTTCAGAGGCATTTAACATCAACCCCAGCAGATGTGAATGCGCATTGTTCCTACCATCTAACGAAACCTTATCGTGTCCGTAGCCGGCTTCTTTTGGGGCAATCTCGCGCATAAACTTATTCATATCCTTCAATAATTCATTTTCCCACTCGTTAATTTTGATTGCACAGGTAGTATGAGTGGTAAAGATATTTACCGTGCCTTCCTTAATATCGCTTTCATTGAATATCTTCTTAACATCTTCAGTGATATTAAAGAATTGAATATCTTTTTCTGTCTTTAATTGTATTTTTGTTATGTGGTTTTTCATTCTGTCATTCTGAGTGACCATTGGGAACGAAGAATCCAGTGAATTCACTGGATCCTTCGCCCACTCTTGGTGGACTCAGGATGACCCCTTACGGGGTCAGTTGGTTCGTTCAACAATATACCTGGCAATTTCACGTAGAGGATCGGCCTTCTCATCAAATACAGATAAATACTCGATCGCCTCGTTCATTAACTTATTTGCACGCTCGCGTGAGGCCTCCAAACCAATCAATGCCGGAAATGTTGCCTTTTCATTTTCAACATCGCTCCCGACATCCTTACCCAACTCCTCAGTTGTACTAACGATATCCAAAATATCATCGGCGACCTGAAATGACAAACCCGTTGCCTCTCCATATTTTCTTATCGCCTCAACCTGCTCACTTGTTGCACCTGCGACTTTCGCGCCACTTGTAACCGATATCGTAATAAGTTCTCCTGTTTTTAGATTATGTAAGGTTTCCAATTCATTAATTGTAATTTTTTTGCCCTGCGATTCCATGTCAATAACCTGACCGCCGATCATACCCAATACCCCAGTTGCCTTAGAAATATCCGCTATAATCTCGATCGCTGCCTTCGGCGTGATTGAATTTACGAAATCAGGATTTGATAGAATTGAAAACGCCAGCGTCATCAACCCATCACCCGCCAGGACAGCAACTGCCTCGCCGTACACCTTGTGATTAGTAAGTTTGCCACGTCTGTAATCATCATCATCCATTGCAGGAAGGTCATCGTGGATCAACGAAAAGGTGTGAATCATTTCAAGCGCACACGCAACCGGCATCGCTTTTTCTGCATTACCTCCGCATGCCTCGCATGCAGCAATTGCCAAAATTGGACGGACGCGTTTTCCGCCCGCTTCCAAACTGTAGTTCATTGAATCAAAAATTGTTTTTGGAAACTTTCCATAACTATTGACATAGTTTTTCAATTCTTCATTCACCCTAGCCTGATGCTTTTTTATGTATTCTTTTAAATTCATATTCGCCGTCCAACTAAACCAATTCAACCACTTCTGTTTCGCCAGATTCCTTTTTAATCAACTTCTCTATCTTTGTCTTTGCTTCCTTTAATTGCCCCTCACATGTCCTGGTCAATCCAATCCCTTCCTCAAAGGCCTTCAAGGAATCATCCAGTGTTAGGTTACCGCTTTCCAACTTCTTCACCAAGTCCTCAAGCGTTTTAACATTCTTCTCAAAACTATCCTTTTTCGAATCCGCCATAATCGCCCCCTTTCGGATTATACGCCTCTAGCATATACGCAATACAATTAAATCAGTCAATAACTTTAGTTATTTTGCTCTCGATCTCTCCATTATTTAACTTCACATCCAAAATATCCCCTATTTTCAAGCCTTTAGTTGATT
>CAZHVX010000050.1:0-12433 GCA_964536295.1 uncultured Pseudomonadota bacterium | reverse complement strand
GATGCCGTATCGTATACAAAACAGATGTATGAGATTTCGGTTGCAGAAAATAATATTTATCAGATACCATATTTGAACTTCAGGGGAACACCAACGGGGATTGATGTTGTAAAGGTCATTGAAAAAAACATTTTGCCATTTATTGATACAGGCGTCGCGCACAAAGAGCCTGGAATTGGCCAGGTTGGTGCAGGGGTTCTAAGCGCATCGGTTGAACCATTTAAAAAGGCATATGAGGGACTGGCCAAAACGCTGATCCACGCAGATTAGAAAGCGTATTAAAAAGGAGAGAAGAATGAACACACAAGAATTTTTAAAGTTTATGGACAGCGTTCAGGTTTACGATTTAACGCAACGCTTAAGTATTCACACGCCACCGTGGCCAAGCTACATGCCGCTGGGAATTCAGTATTTCAAAAGAATTGCCGGCGCGCACAACGGACAGGGTGCAAACGGACAGATCATTACAACGTCAAATCATGTTGGAACGCATATGGATGGCGAGATACACTTTCATGCCAGCGGGCGCTCTATTGGTAATGTTCCACTTAACGAATGGATTGGCCAGGGTGTTGTAGTTGATATTTCCAAAGATGTAAGCGACTATTCCCTTTATTCACCGGAGATGATTACAAGTAAGGTCGAGGTGAAAAAAGGGGATATCCTGATTATCAACACAGGTTATAATAAATATGCGTGGGATCAGGAAGGGTCAGACGAAATTAGATATTTTGTAAAACATCCCGGCCCGAATCCGGATTTTCATAAATGGTGCATCAATATGCAAATTAAATGGATCGGAGTTGATTGCGGCAGTGCGGATCATCCGATGAATACGATCATCAGAAACTGGCATCCCGGTCTGTTTCAGCAGGCAGAAGCAAAGTTGAAAAAAGATTACGGCAAGGGATGGGACGAGCTGTTCCCATATGACGAATATTATCAGGTGATGCATTTAAATCTTTTTCCAAAGAAGATCGTTCACGCAGAAAATCTTGGTGGTGAGATAAATGAAATCGGTTCACAGCGTTTGTGGATCGGATGTTTTCCATTAAGAGGGATCGAACTCGAATCTTCGATGTGCAGAATCGTTGCGATGCTGCCACCGAAATGACGCCGGAGGCGTCATCCTGAGTCCGCCATGGGCGGACGAAGGATCCAGCGTGAACACCCTGGATTCTTCTCCCGCCGAATGGCGGGGTCAGGATGACATGATGTTATGACAATGTCTCACGAATTTAATTATATTAAGCCTTCCAGCGTAGCCGATGCAATTGAAGCGCTTTCCGAGAGCAAGAATGGCTGTGTTCTGTCGGGGGGAACTGATCTAGTTTGCTGGCTTCGCGAGGGATTTGTAACGCCGGATGTTGTCGTTGATATCAAGGATATTGAAAAACTCAAAGAAATTACATTCAAGGACAATACACTTACCATTGGTGCCCTTGTCACATTTGCCGAGATCATCGAATCAGAGGTCATAAGAGAAAAATTTCCACTTTTAATTGAATCATCAAAGATGGTGGCATCAACTGGTGTTAGAAATCGTGCCACAATGGTTGGAAATATTTGTTCGGCCGTACCATCCTGCGAAGCAGGGACACCGCTTTTGGTTTACGAGGCATCGGTTGTGGTTAATGGGTCCAATGGTGAAAGAAAAATTCATATATCCGATTGGTTTAAGGGCCCCAAGAAAACGGCGTTAAATAGAGGCGAATTTGTAACTTCCATTGATATCCAATATCCGGAGAGGAAACACGGGAGCTGCTACGTTAAGCTTGGCAGATATAAAGGCGAGGATCTAGCCCAGGCCTCTGTTGCAATTCTTATTCTTGATAAAAACGAGTACAGGGTTGCGTTTGGTGCCGTTGCCCCGACACCTGTCCGCGCTAAAAATATCGAATTGGAACTTTTTGGCAAAGCTCTAAGCGATGAATTGATAAAAAAATGCAAGGATCTGGTCGGAAGGGATATCTCGCCGATTACGGATATAAGATCAACGAAAGAATATCGTGAACATATGATTAAGGTGATGCTGGAACGCGGATTGAAAGCCGCAGTCGCGAGACTTGAGGGTAAAGAGAAGCCATTTGGTGAAAATTTAATATAATATCCGTGTAGATCTGTGTGAGAAAACAAAATGAAAAAGGATATAACAATAAAACTCAATGATGAAGAGAGAACAACGACCGTTGAACCAAACGACCGCCTTGTTGACGTGATACGCAACAACTTTGGGATCAAAAGTGTAAAAGTCGGTTGTGAACGTGGGGATTGCGGTTCATGTACGGTGTTATTGGATGGAAAATCGGTCCGAAGCTGCCTGATCCTGGCCGTTGAGGTTGATAACAGGAGAGTTACTACTTTAGAGGGTTTAATGAAGGATGGACTAACACCCCTTCAGGAGGCCTTCATAAAAAACAACTCATTTCAATGTGGTTTTTGTGCTCCGGGGATGATTATAGCTGCAACGGAGTTGCTTGGAAAAAATCCCAAACCAACACGTGAAGAAATCAAGGAATTTTTATCGGGGAATTTATGTAGATGTACCGGATATACACCGATAATAGATGCAGTGGTGGAATTTGTTGAACGCTGATTTGCGCAAATATGAAAGCAGATCAACGCGGATCGAATCTGCGTGAATCTGCTTTCTAATCTGCGTTTATCAGCGTAAAAGAAATGACCAAATATAAATACATAGGCCAATCAACAATAAGAATAGACGGTAAGGTAAAAGTCAGCGGTGCGGCTCAATACGTTGATGATATCGATCTTGGTCCAGATACCTTGTATGCGGCAATTGTAGAAAGCCCACGCGCGCATGCAAAGATCAAAAAGATTGATACTGCGGAGGCGGAAAAAATTCCGGGTGTAGTCAAGGTCGTTACAGGGGATGATTTTCCATATCACTTTGGCCTTTACATGCACGACAGATATATCTTTGCGCAAGATCGGGTTCGTTTCGTTGGCGAACAGGTTGCCGCCGTAATTGCAAGGGATCCAAAGATTGCAAAGAGAGCGGCCTCTCTTGTCAAGGTTGACTACGAAGATCTGCCATATGTTTTAAATGTCGAAGATGCCTTAAAAGAAAACCCAACACTTATTCATCCTGATCTTGGAAGGTACACGCACGTTCCCTGGTTTTTTCCAAAGGCTGGTACAAATATTGCTCACCTAAGAAAGGTGAGAAAGGGAGACGTTGATAAGGCCTTTAAAAAATCTGACCTGATTTTTGAAGATACATATACAATGCCAAGATATGTTCATTGTTCAATTGAATTTCATGGTGCGTCAGCTCTTTATGATAATTCGGGAAGGCTAACCGTTTGGGCCTCATCGCAGGCGCCACATACTTTAAGGCATCTCTTTGCCGTTGGACTTGAGCCCCTTGGTTTTAAGCACCAGGATATCCGTGTGATTGCGCCATTTGTCGGCGGAGGCTTTGGCGGCAAGGCCGGCGTGACGATGGAGATCATGGCAGCAGCGCTCGCCACAAAGGTTCAAGGGCATCCGATAAGGATTTTATGGTCGAGAAAACAGGAATTTTATAACACGTATCACAGACAGGGAGTTACAGCTCACATCAAGATGGGATTCAAGAAGGATGGAACCATAACAGCACTTGATAGAACAATATATTGGGATGCCGGTGCATATGTTGAATATGGTGCAAATGTTGTCAACGCCGCGGGGCTTTCGGCAACGGGTCCATATAAAATTCCAAATGTAAAAATAGATTCAGTTTGTGTTTACACGAACCTTCCGCCGAGTGGAGCATATAGAGGATTTGGTTACTCCGAGGTTATCTTTGGAATCGAGTCTCACATCGATCAGGTTGCAAAAAAACTAAAGATGGATTCGGTTGAGTTAAGAAGGAAAAATGCAATTAAAGAAGGAGACGCGCTTGCCTACGGTTGTGCGATGAATCCATCTGGACTGCATGAGGCAATTGACAAGGTCGCTGCGGCGATCGATTGGGGCAAAAAAGAAAAATCGGATGATCCCAAAAAGGCCATAGGTAAAGGTTTTGCGCTCTTTTGGAAGGCTCCGGCTATGCCGCCAAACGCCTCATCCAGCGCCTTTTTAAAGTTCAACGAAGATGGAAGTCTTAATATTCTTGTTTCTGGAATGGAGTTGGGGCAGGGATATTTGACCGTGATGGCACAGATAGCGGCGGAGGTTTTATCTGTTCCCCCGGAGAAGATTCGTGTGGAGACACCGGATACGGATCGCAATCCATACGAATGGCAAACGGTTGCATCGCATATTTCATGGTCGTGCGGCAATGCAGTTAAACGTGCGGCCGAGGATGCGCGCGAACAGATCTTTGATTTGGTCGAAAAGGTTTTGAAAAAGAAGAGGGACTCACTTTATCTCGAAGATGAAAAGGTAAAGTGCAAAAAGGAACCGAACTTTGAATTGTCCCTGAAGGATTTTATTATAGATGGTCTGGCGATGAAGGATGGAACCTATAGAGGTGGACCGATCCTCGGCAGAGGGATGTTTATGCCCGAATTTACATCGGCGATAAGTGATCCTGAAACCTCGCAGGGCGGGCATCCAAATGTTCACTACACCGTTGGCGCTGCGGCGACAAAGATCGAAGTTGATAGGGAAACCGGAAAAATTGAAATTTTGAAGGCCGTTTTGGCCGTAGATGCAGGCAAGGCCCTAAATCCGGACCTGGTCCGCGGACAGATAACGGGCGGGCTTTTGCAGGGATATGCAACGGCCCTCTATGAGGATATCCGCTTTGATGATAAGGGAAATCTTTTAAATCCGAATTTTACCGATTATAAGATCCCTACAACGATGGATATTCCGAAAGAGGTTGTTCCGATCATCGTTGAGCACCCCCAGCCCGACGGGCCATTCGGTGCGCGCGGCATAGGTGAGCATACAATGATTCCATGTGCTCCGATGATTGCCAACGCAATCGATGATGCGTTGGGTATCCGAATAAAATCCACCCCGATCACCGCTGAAAAAATCGCATTAAAATTTAAGGATGCAATGGTAACATTTTAGAAGATTCTTATGAAGTTGAAATTAGTTGTTATGATTATTCCATTGTTTGTGGCATCCCAAATAGGCTGGACACATCACGTTGCAAACAAGGAGCCCCCGTTGTTTAATAACCAAGTTTTTGTAAAACAACTTGCAAAAAACAATGAATATCAACCTCTACTTGAAGGGGGAAAAAACAGTGTAAAAATGGAAGCGGGTAGAGTTACAAAGCTTCGTGGGCAAACAGGTTCTTTGCATAGTACAAAAAATTACGAAGAACTTTTGATAGTACTCAAGGGAAAGGGAACAGTTAATATCGGGGATAAAAAATACTTAATAAAGGCCGGGGAAGTTATCTATATACCACCTAATCATGAACATCAGGTTGAAAACAACAAAAGCAGAAGGTTTGAATACATTTATGTAGCATCTCCGGCAATTGATAAATAAACTATTTTGATTCTGGACAAAATAGTCTAAGTGGTTATATTTGTAAGGAAATTTTATTATATCGCCCGCCTACGTGACGCATCGAAGGGTTTGTCAGCCGGAGGCCTGCCTCGCCGTGCTCGTCAAGGTGGGCTGACCCGCCTCTGGCGGGAAAAATTGAGTGAAAAACTTATCATGGATTTTAATAAGTTACCTAAAGTCGAACTACATCTACATCTCGATTGTTCATTAAGCTATCAGGTAGCATCAAAGATAAATCCGTCAATTTCGCAGCAAGAATTTAAGGAAAATTTTATTGCCCCAGAAAAGTGTAAGGATCTGGCCGATTTTCTAAAATGTACCTCGTCAGGCATCGCCCTTATGCAAAGCGAGGAACACCTCCATTTGGTAGTACACGACCTTTTTGAACAGTTAGTGAGAGATAACGTCATTTATGCAGAGATTCGGTTTGCCCCATTGCTTCATTGTGAAAAAGGACTTACACCTGAGAAAGTTGTATCTGTTGTAAATGATGCAACTGAAAAAGCATGCAAAGAAAGCGGCATCGAGGCCATGTTGATTTTATGCACTCTCCGACATTTTACCGAAGCTCAAAGTATGCAAACCGTCATGCTAGTTGATCACTTCAAAGGTACTCGTGTGGTAGCCTTGGACTTGGCGGCGGACGAAGCTGGATTTCCAATTGATGCTCATATAAAAGCTTTTGAGTATGCTATAGAAAAGGGAATATCACGCACCGCCCATGCAGGAGAAGCCAGAGGTGCTGATAGTATCCGAGAAACATTAAATAACTTTCGTCCTACTCGTATAGGTCATGGTGTACGTTGTTTGGAAGACCCAGCTTTGGTGGAAGAATTAAAGGCTTCAGGGATTCATTTAGAAGTATGTCCCAGTTGCAATGTTCAGATAGATCTTTATAACGAATACAAAGATCACCCAATAGATCGATTGTTGAAAGCTGGCGTTTCGGTGGGTATAAATACCGATGCCCGTACCCTGACCAATATTACTTTAACTCAGGAATATCAGAAACTTCATGAAGTGTTTGGTTGGGGAGTAGATGATTTTATGCAATGTAATCTAAATGCCGTTCAGGCGGCATTTATACCAGAGAAATTACGCAAGAAGCTGGAAAGTTGCTTAATAGATAGATATGATAGGTTTTAGCGGGGTGGCTGAATGCAGTAAAAACTGACGTCACTTTTTGTAATATTTGCTTGATTTGTGACGTCAGTTATTGCGATTCTGCAGGCCTTGAGTGGTCGGTTATTGGAGCTGATTGAAAAAGTTTATCAGCCGAAGGCTGACCCGCCTCTGGCGGGAAAAATAGGAATTAAAAATGAAAACAATAAGAACCAATATTTGCTTAGGTTTTTTAGCTATCTTTGTTGCTTTTATGTCAGGATGTCTTGGCAGTTCTGATTTTAGTATTAGTTTTTCTCTGGAACAAGCAAACAAGGCAATAACAGACACCTATAATGTCATCAAGATAACCGGAAATTGTACTTATACTGAAGCCTTTTTTGATGACAATCCAACAAGTGGTTATGCTGAAAATATTACATGGACTTGGACAAGCAAACCTGCAAACGCCTCAGAACCCACATTAACAGAAATAACCAATTCATCAGGAAATTCTGTATTTGCGTTTATTCCTGATGCCGCAGGGCCTTACACATTATCTGCGAATATTGAATGCTCAATTGAAACATATAGCGATGGAACAAAATCGGGTTCAGATTTGGCTGAAATCACTTTTGAGGTTTACGATGATGAGGTACAAATCACATCCCAAAGTATCTTAACTGAAGAAGAAGGTGATGCCCTTCGTAAGACATATTTGGAATTACCCAGCAATCTTGTCGATGCTGATAATTGCGCGTCGCGCAGGTATGAATACAATTTCGATTCGGATGGAACGAATGAAATATTAACTCACCCAAAATGTTTTACGAACGAAGTATGGCTAATATCAGAAGAAGGTCCGCAAATTGATTCAGACATAATCGAATCAGATGTGGAACTTAACGATATAGATTATTTTTATTCATTTCTAGGCATCTACACAGGTGGGGATGGAACATTGAAAATATACAGTTTGGAAGAAAGAAGTGATGCAAAGGTAATAGTAGAATACATATTAAACGAGAGCTTAGATGAAATTACTACCGGCAATATTTATGCTTCCAATGATCTTTTTTCAACACTTCATCGCACCTCTATGGATATTGACGGTGACAATTCTCCTGAGTTTGTTGCAATAACCTCAACTGACGAGCTCGCTGGCAATATTCTATCAATTAATCAAGACTCAAACGAATTGTATGTTTTTGGAACACACAATGTTCCACTTGATAGCACATATAGAAAAGCTACTGATGAAAATGGTGTTTTGCTTTTCGAATTTCACAATAGTTATTTGTCATATGAATATTGATAAGTATATATTTATAGGGGTTTTTAAAACGCTGGACAAAATTTTCTAAGTAGTTATATCTATAGAGAAATTTAGTGTATCGCCCGCCTACGCATAAAGCTTCGGCGGGCAAGATGGTTGTAATGGCTAGCGCAAAGCGCTAGCATAACAACCATCTTGGAGGGGTGGCAGATCTTAGAAATTGTTAACGAGCGTAGCGAGTGTTACAATTTCTTAGACCCCGCCGAATGGCGGGGGCAAATCGATCGCGCTAGTCTTGCACGTAGCCGTTGAGTAGCGATTACGAGAGTAGACGCTACGATTATACATAGCCGTTGAGGATCGGTCGCGAAAGTGAACGATGCGATTACGGATATGGATACCCGGAGGGTACGGATGCGGGTCCCTATTGAGCATACCTCGACGCCACGAATGATTTTTTGATCTTTTAAATTAAACATTTAATGTCCTAAGCGGAGGGGTGGCAGAGCTGGTCGATCGCGGCGGTCTTGCCAGCCAAAGGCTGGTCCGCCTCTGGCGGAAAAACTAAAGTGAGTGATAATAATGATTAAAATCATAATATTAACCCACTTTTTCAGTACCGTGCATTACCGTAGATTACCGCCCTTTTCCGAGGATTAGTTTCCGCCAGAGGCGGATCAGTCCTTTGGCTGATAAAAAAAGTTTAAAAAAACCATCGGCGGGAGAAGTGGACAGAGAGTGAAGAAGTTAAAATTCAGAATTTAAAGAAACAGGGTTATTTTTTCAGCCAGAGGCTGATCCGCCTTTGGCGGAAAAATTTAAGGACTTTGAAAATTAGGTGACAATAAGAAAAATATAGTCTAAGTATCCGTTATTAAAGCAAAGGTAGTATTCGGAGGGGTGGCAGAGCGGTTGATCGCGCTAGTCTTGAAAACTAGTGACCGTTTACGCGGTTCGGGAGTTCGAATCTCCCCCCCTCCGCCATAAATGAATACGATAGAATATTATCTAAAAAAAGATGACGAAGAAATGTATCTCGGAACAACTGTTCTTGAAAACAGTGAAGATGAAGACGATGCCTTTCCCCGCTTCCTTCAAGAATCGTATTACCCCTTTAAAAATTTCAAAGATATATTTGCCGGATATTATTATTTTAATCCAGACCTAAGGCCTACCATTGATTATTATTCTTATAATTCTCCGGGTGAAGACCTAAGTGAAGCTATAGAATCAGATATGGAAGACCTTCAATATCTGTTTGAAAGCTTAATAAACGATGGGTTCTCACTTAGCGCAATTAACGAAAAAACAAGAGCGGAATATATTTTGGCATTCCACGATTCCAGAGACCCGATAAGATTCCACGGTCGTGAAACTACGCTAAAGTTCTTGGGATGTTCTTTCGTTCCTGCTCATTAAATATAGGTTTGAAAACTATTTTGAATTTCCAAACGAGAGTGACATTCGATTAAGGAACTTTTTTAGAAGGCTTTCTATCGGGCTTTGAATCTTGATTATCAATGAGTATCTTCATCAAATTGACAAGGCTTAAACCTTGTTCATGATCTCCGCAATTTTCGATAAAACGGCCTCTTCGATCTTCTGGCCGATCTCTTTCTTGATAGGATGAAATACGTGAAAACTGCGATTGCCGGTCTTCTTGGTTGGGTAGGTGATCCGGTAGCCGGTCCCGTCTAATCTCTGGTGGATGCCGATGGAACTCAAGTAAATCTGGCCGTCCAAGACGACACTGGCAAATCCAACGAGCCCGTCACAGGGCTTAATCAACTGGATATTGACCTCACTTACAATCATAGCCTCTTTCCATTTCTCATTGCGGATAACTACGCCCGCACATATGTATATATGCCTTGAGTGGAAACTGAGGCTAAGTTCGGATCTGAAAAATGAGTTGCTCTTGAAAAAAGGTTACAAGCCCTCACAAACTTTATCAACCTTTGACAATGGAGCCAAATTATACTATTGAGTGAGGCCACTATGGATAACCTGCAAAACTACCTGTTGATCAACGAGGCGGCCCGTTTTCTGGGTGTGTCGGCGGGTACGCTCAGGAATTGGGAGAGAAGCGGCAAGATTAAAACCCATCGCCATCCGGTAAACGGTTATCGTTTGTATAAAAAGAAGGATTTGGAAGAACTGCTTAAGAAGGTAATGCAGTCATCAATAAACCAAAAAAGTAATGAGTGTCTATGACTAAAGAATGTCAAAACAAAGAATGGAAGGAATCCTGGCGTGACGACTATCTGAAATGGATATGCGGCTTTGCCAATGCTGATGGTGGTGCCCTGACTATCGGCAAGAATGATAAAGGCCAGATTGTGGGAGTGAAGAATTTCAAGGAATTACTGGAGATTCTTCCGAACAAAGTGCGCGACTTACTCGGCATCATGGTCGATGTCAATTTGCGTAAATCCGTCGACAATGAGTACATCGAAATCGTCGTTCCAGCTTACCCTAATCCCATCAGTTACAAGGGAGAGTATTATTACCGAAGTGGTAGCACCAATCAGACCCTCAAGGGCGCCGCGCTCGATCGTTTTATTCTGCGTAAGCAAGGCAAACATTGGGATGGTGTGCTGGAGCCCTCTTTTAGGCAGAAAGATTGTAGTGCGGGAGCCCTGAAACTCTTCAAACAAAAGGCCAGACAGAGCGGGCGCATGGACCCTGCTGTCTTGAAAGACGGTCGCGATGTCTTGCTCGACAACTTGGAGCTTATCGAATCTCACGGACTCAAGCGAGCAACATGCCTCCTTTTTTCCGATCGGCCCGAAAAGTTCATCAGCGGATCATGGCTCAAGATCGGTTTTTTTGTGACCGACGATGACCTACGCTACCAAGATGAAATTCACGGGAACCTTTTTGATCAGGTTGAAAAGACGTTGGAACTGCTGCAAACCAAATATTTAAAAGCTTACATCACTTATGAAGGTATCCAGAGAGTTGAGAACCTTCTCTATCCACCTGATGCACTACGAGAGGCCTTACTCAATGCAGTCGTACACAAGGACTATAGCAGTGCTATACCAATCCAGATCAGTGTATACGAAGACAAGATTTGCCTTTGGAATCCTGGAGAATTGCCAGAGGGCTGGACCATGAAGCGTTTTTTGGGCAAGCACCCGTCAAAGCCTCATAACCCCCTTTTGGCCAATGCATTCTTCAGGGCAGGATATATTGAGGCCTGGGGGCGAGGGATCGACAAGATTAATGGGGAGTGCCACAAACATGGGATTTTAAAGCCAAATTACGATTTTGAGATGTCGGGTTTGATGATCACCTTCCACGCAAATCCAGCCCATATTGAAGCCGCTGGTTCCCAGACGGTAGGCCAAGGGAAAACTAGGGAGAAAACTAGGGAGAAAACTAGGGAGAAAATCTTGAGGCTTGTACAAGAAAACCCCTCTATTTCCACAGCAGAAATGGCTAAAATCTTGGACCTCAGCCGCAAGGGTATAGAGTGGCAAATCAGGAACCTTAAGGAGCAAGGTGTTTTAGAGAGAGTTGGATCGGCCAAGGGAGGACGCTGGGAGGTAATTAAGAAAGATGGGGAAAAATGAGCACTGATTTAACCTTTATAACCAATGAGCGAGATCAACGTGGATTGGCTAATGTAATTATTGAGCAGATGAAGAGGGCTTAAGTTATGGCAAATAATCTCAATACAACCAAAGAACAGGAGCGCGCCGAACTGCATCGCGCCATTTGGCGGATCGCCAACGATCTGCGAGGCAGCATCGACGGCTGGGACTTCAAACAATATGTCTTGGGGATGCTTTTTTATCGCTTCATTAGTGAAAACCTCACCAGCTACATCAATGAAGACGAACAGCGTAGCGGCAATAAAGACTTTGACTACGCTAAACTATCAGACCAGAAGGCGGAGTTTGGTCGCGCCGATACGATAAAGGAAAAAGGGTTCTATATTTTGCCGGGCGAGCTCTTTGTCAATGCCCGAGCCAAAGCGCGCCATGATGCCAACCTCAACGAAACTCTTGCTGCAATTTTTCGTGATATTGAAAGCTCGGCGAAAGGTACAGAGAGCGAGCCAGATCTCAAAGGCTTATTCGATGATATTGATGTCAATTCCAACAAGCTTGGGAATACGGTTGAAAAAAGAAACCAAAAGCTGGTGAAGCTTTTGGAGGCAATTGGTGACCTGCAGCTGGGCAATTATTACGATAACACGATCGACGCCTTCGGTGACGCCTATGAGTTTTTGATGACTATGTATGCTGCAAATGCAGGAAAGTCCGGCGGGGAATTTTTTACCCCACAAGAAGTCAGTGAGCTACTTGCTGAGATTACAACAGTCGGCAAAAAAGAAGTGAACAAGGTTTACGATCCGGCTTGCGGTTCCGGTTCTTTGCTCCTCAAATTCGTCAAGGTCCTTGGAAAAGAAAACGTCCGGCAAGGGTTCTTTGGGCAGGAAGTCAACCTCACTATCTATAACCTCTGCCGTATCAATATGTTTTTGCACGATATCAACTACAATCACTTTGATGTTGCCCACGGTGATACACTTACCGACCCAAAGCACTGGGATGATGAGCCCTTCGA
>CAZHVX010000049.1:0-12668 GCA_964536295.1 uncultured Pseudomonadota bacterium | reverse complement strand
GGGGGTTGTTAGGGGGAGAGTAGGATCGCCCCCTAACTTTAGTGAGCGTCGGATTCATTCCGCGCGAACGAGATATTTTGAAAAAGTGACATCTATCGGTTGTTGATTTTGTTCACCGATGGGGGTTGTTAGGGGGAGAGTAGGATCGCCCCCTAACTTTAGTGAGCGCCGGATTTATTCCGCGCGAACGAATGGTCCAGTAGCTCAGTTGGATAGAGCATCAGATTCCTAATCTGAGGGTCACAGGTTCAAGTCCTGTCTGGATCACCAAAACAACTAATCTAGCAGGTTTCCCTATGAAACTGGATATACCATTTTTTCCAAATACCGCTGATCGTACGCACTGCTGGCAGGCGTGTTTTCGTATGGCGCTTAAGTACTTTTGGCCGGATAAAGATTATAACTACATTGATCTAGATAAAATTTCCCAAAAGCAAGAGGGGATGTGGACCTCTCCAACTGCATCATTCCTTTGGCTGATAAACCAAGGTTTTCAGGTCGAACTATTTGAAGACTTCGATTATCAACGCCTTGTTGATGAGGGTGAAGAATATATTTATGAGAAGTTGGGTAGGGAAGTTGGTGATGCCCAAATAGCCCATGGCGATTTTAATGAAGAGCGCAAGATTGCGGCAGAGTTCATTAAGGTTGGAACCTATCACCAAGAGGTTCCGGATTTGTCACTTTTAAGGGGACATTTGGATAAGGGCTACGTTGTTATAAGCAATATAAATTCTGCGGCTCTCTACGGTCATGAAGGGTACGCCGGACATTTTATAGTCGTAGTTGGGCACGAGGGGGAAGACCTCTTTATTCATGATCCGGGATTGCCCCCAAGACCGGGACATAAAATTTCGATTAAAGACTTCGAAAGTGCTTGGGCTTATCCGACGGCTAATGAGCGCAATTTTGTTGCCATTAAATTTGAAAAGTAAAAAGTTAAGGAAATGCTTTAATATCAAAAACATCCTATTTATCAGCGTGATATAGCTAATACATAAAGCAATGGTAGAGGTATTTTTTATGACAAAAGAGTTGACCAAAGAGATTTTTGATAAAAAACTTACCCATAAACTTGCAAATTCTCCGGAATTAACAGAGGGTTTATCTGGTACAGTTTGTTTTAACATTACCGGTGATGGTGGTGGTCATTGGACGATTGATCTTGATCATGTCCCTGCTAAAATCAGCCATGAATTGGTGGAGGATCCCAAGGTTACATTTATAGTTGATTGTAATGACCTTGCTGATATGGTGTCTGGGGCCATAACTCCGCAGAAGGCATATTTTGGTGGCAAGTTAAAGATTGAGGGTGATCTGGGGTTGGCTTTGAGGTTAGGTAAAATATTTCTTTAACCACGAAGACACAAGGTCACTAGGAATTTTTTGAATGATAATTCTTTGACTGGATTAACAGGATTATAATTGAGCTTATCGTTTAGCGGTAACGCGACCCGTATCGGTAACGTTTTTCGGTTACGGTTTTCAAGCACAGGACGTTAACGTTACTTTTAAACGATACGGGCAGCGTCAACGATAACCCTTAAACGAATCCTGAAAATCCTGTCTAAAAAAACTTAGTGACTTGGAGGTAAAGAAATATGAAAATAGCATTGGCTCAAATAAATACCACGATCGGTGATTTTGCCGGTAATAAGGCAAAGATCCTTGATTTCATGGGTCGGGCCCACGACATGGGTGCGGATATTGTGGTTTTTCCCGAGTTGGCAACTATCGGTTATCCCCCAAGGGACCTCCTTGAAAAGCCATATATTATACAGAGAAATAAAGATATTTTAAAGGAAGTGGCAGAAAGATCGGATAAAATTGCAGCCGTTATTGGCTTTGTCGATATTAGCGATACCAAGACGGGGCGCGGTCTATTCAATTCAGCAGCTTTTTGCTATCACAAAAAAGTACAATTCATACAGCATAAAAGACTTCTTCCCGACTATGATGTTTTTGATGAGTATAGATATTTTGAACCTGCGGTGGAACAAAATATATACAACTTCAAGGGCATAAAAATTGGGATTACGTTATGTGAGGATGCGTGGAGCGAGTATGAATTTAATGGAAGACGTTTGTATCATATTAATCCGGTAGAAGATTTAGTAAAGAGCGGTGCCCAAATGATTATTAATCTTTCTGCATCGCCATATTCGCTAGGCAAATCAAAGGTTCGCGAGGATTTGGTCTCAAAACATGCAAAAAAATATAAGCTTCCAATATTTGTTTGTAACCAAGTTGGTGGTAACGACGACCTTGTGTTTGATGGAAGATCCTTTGCTGTTGACTCCAAGGGAAAAATTATTTCTAAGGGAAAGGCCTTTGATGAAGACCTTTTGTTGGTGGATAGCGAGGACCTTGTCCAACATCACGATCTTCATGAATTAGGTGAGACAGAAGAATTGCATCAGGCGCTTGTTTTGGGTTTGCGTGATTATGTAAACAAATGTGGATTTAACAATGCGATCTTGGGATTATCCGGAGGTATCGACTCTGCGCTGGTTGCGGTGCTTGCAAAAGAGGCGCTTGGGTCTGATCGGGTTTTTGCATTTGCGATGCCATCTCCATACTCAAGTGAGGCAAGCCTTGCTGATGCAGAACAGCTCGCAAAAAATTTAGAGATAAAACTTCAAACCATACAAATTGAAAATATTTATAAGCAATACCTCAAAACGTTAGATTCAGGTTCCGAAATATCTGTGGTCGAGGAAAATTTTCAGGCGCGTATCAGAGGAAATATTTTGATGGCAATTTCCAATAGAGAAGGTGCAATTGTTTTATCAACGGGAAATAAATCCGAGTTGGCCGTTGGATACTGCACTCTTTATGGCGATATGGTGGGCGGATTGGCCGTTATATCGGATATTCCGAAAACAAAGGTTTATGAACTGGCCAGATATATAAATCGCAATCTTGAAATTATTCCTCAAAATATAATTGATAAGGCGCCGTCTGCTGAGCTTAAGCCAAACCAGAAGGATGAGGATTTACTTCCACCATATGAGCTCCTGGATAAGATTTTAAAACTGTATGTTGAAGAGCATATGAGTGCAAAATCAATCAAGTCGATGCGATTTGATCCGGAGATTGTTGACAAGGTTGTGAGGTTGGTTGATGGAAATGAATATAAGCGTCGTCAGGCAGCGCCGGGATTGAAGGTTACATCCAAGGCCTTTGGCGCCGGCAGACGCTTTCCAATAGCTTGGCGCTATACTTAATGCTTGAATTAATTATCTAAACCACGAAGACACAAAGTCACTAAGTTTTCTGTGGTTATGTAAATGGTTGGATGGTAACCTTTCAATAAGTTGAGGTAAAAATACTTACTTGTCATCCCCGCGAAGGCGGGGATCCAGTAATATCGCATATTTCTGGATTCCCGCCTTCGCGGGAATGACGTAGTTACCTCAAGTAAACCATAATGTGGTTTGTGTCTTTGTGGTGGGGAAATAAAATGTCAGGAATACTCTACATAGTAGCAACTCCAATAGGTAACCTCGATGATATTACCCATCGCGCGATTAATACATTGAAGGAAGTTGACCTAATCGCAGCAGAAGATACACGCAAAACCAGAAGACTTTTAAATCGCTTTAATATTGGTGCCAAAATGGTTAGCTACTTTGAGCATCAAGAACAAAAGAGGATGGAAACAGTTTTGTCTGCCCTGCGTGAGGGACAAAATGTGGCACTGGTAAGTAATGCAGGAACTCCAACTATTTCGGATCCTGGCTTCAAGCTTGTTCGTGAGGCGTGGAAAGAGGGGATTCGGGTGATTCCTATCCCAGGGGCTTGTGCAGGAATCGCCGCGCTTTGTGCCTCCGGACTTCCCACGGATATGTTTACGATAGTTGGTTTTTTGCCAGATAAATCAGGTAAACGTAAAAAGGTTTTAACAAAGTTTGTTGGCTACGATTTTACTTTAATTTTTTATGTTTCACCGCACAAATTATTTAAGACCTTGCAAGACATGGTGGATGTGTTGGGAGGGGATCGTCCCGCAGTCATTTTTCGTGAGATTACAAAAATCTATGAAGAGCGTATTGAAGGATCATTAGATGAGCTACTTAATCAGTATTGGAACAAGAAACTAAAGGGTGAAATCACGATTGTCGTCTCAAAGGCCTAGCAAAGTCCCCATTTTATTGGATCAGCGGGAACAAAAATCGCCACCTAGTCATTAAAAAACAACTAAATAGTCAATAATTACAATAAAATAGCTTTATAAAAAATGGCATATATATTGCTTACCTATAATCAAAGGCGGAGGTTTCTCTATGCGAAAAATATATCCATTATTTGTGATAATGTGCCTGGCTTTGGTCGGTTGTACCGTATCTGGAATGGATGGTGGTCCATCGGATGGTATCATAGTCAACGAAGTTGGAGATTCGTTAGGCATTGCCGATGCATCGGTAAATGTTGATGTGGAGATAGATACCGACGAGGACGGGATATTTGATTTTGAAGATAACTGCCCGGCAATTGCAAATGAAGATCAGGCCGATTTAGATACGGATACCGTTGGCGATCTCTGCGATCCGGATGTGGATGGCGATGGTGTTGATAACGAATCGGACAATTGCAAAGATATTTCAAATCCGGAACAAGTTGATGCAGATGGAGACGGAATCGGTGACGCATGCGACGAAGATGTCGATAATGACGGTGTTATAAATGAATCAGATAACTGTGCTGTCGATGTAAATCCCGACCAGGCAGATATAGATGAGGATGGCATAGGCGACCTCTGCGACAATTCAATGGATAAGGATAGCGATGGTGACGGAATTACAGATGATAAGGATAATTGTGTTAATGTAGAAAATAAGGAGCAGCTTAATTTGGATGGGGATGAATTTGGCAATCCTTGCGATTCCGATGTTGACGGTGACGGCGTTGGAAATGAACCAGATAACTGTTTAGAGATTATAAATGAAGACCAGGCGAATTTGGATCAGGACGAATTGGGAGATCTTTGTGATCCGGATATCGATGGTGATGGTATTGAAAATGAATCAGATAATTGCAAGATTGTCTCAAATCCAGAACAGGTCGATGAAGATGCGGATGGAATAGGTGATACATGTGATACAGATTTTGATAATGATAGTGTTTTAAATGATAATGATAATTGTCCAAATACCCCAAATGCCGATCAACTTGATACGGATGGTAATGGTGTCGGTGATGCATGTGATGAGGATAAGGATGGCGACGGAATTAGCGATGAACTTGATAATTGTCTCGTTGCTGCAAATACCGATCAGCTTGATACAGATAAAGATGGTGAGGGCGATGCCTGCGATTTAGACGATGATAACGATGGTATCACTGATGATGCAGACAATTGTGATCTTGTTCCAAACCCTGACAAGGCGAAGTGGTTGGAGAACGAAGGCAAGTTGTATTATCCCCGTAATGGTTATGATAAATGGGAAGAAAAGGAGTGTGAGATTATCTTTACCAAGTTCAAATCCTATTATGGTGCAAGAGACGAAGAAGATTGGTGGAATCCGTGGGATTATTGATAATGTCTAGAATTTCCGAAAATAAGCCCCTCAAAAGAGGGGCTTTTTTATTGACTTAACCCCATATAATCGTGTTACAAAAGTCCTTCAAATGCAAAAGAAGGGGTTTCCTTATGTATAAAATCGTAAAAAAAGAGACTTTTTCGTCAACGATGTTTTTGTGGGAGATTGAGGCCCCTGATTTGGCAAGGGCAGCAAATCCCGGACAGTTTGTCATTATTCGCGTGCGAGAGGGTGCGGAAAGGATTCCACTTACCATCGCCGACTACAATAAAAAAAGCGGTACGGTGACACTTGTTGTTCAGGTTGTAGGTAAATCCACAAAGGAGATGGCTACCCTTGAACAGGGTGACGCTATCCAGGATATCTGTGGGCCACTTGGTATTCCAAGTCACATTGAAAAACAGGATGGTAAAACTATTTTTGTAGGTGGCGGATTAGGAATTGCACCGGTATTTCCTCAACTAAGAAAATCAAAGTCGTTAGGGAACTATACAATTTCCATAATTGGTTTCAGAGATAAGGACGTCATGTTCTGGACCGATAAATTTGAAGAGTACAGCGACGATTTAATCATTACAACGGACGATGGCTCATCCGGGCGAAAAGGCCTTGTGACGGTTCCCTTAAAGGAGATCTTAGACAAGGACGCCAAAACGATCTCTGAGGTGGTTGCGATTGGGCCAATGGTTATGATGAAGGCAGTTGCCGATCTTACGCGCGCGTATGGTGTTAAAACCGTTGTTAGCCTTAATACCATTATGGTTGATGGGATGGGGATGTGTGGCGGGTGCCGTGTCACCGTTGGAGGTAAGGATAAATTTGCGTGTGTAGATGGTCCGGACTTTGATGCGCACGAGGTTGACTTTGACGAATTAATGAAGCGTCAGAAAAGATATTTTAAGGACGAAAAGAAATCTCTTGATAAATTTGAAAAGGATCACGAATGTAAGTTGAAAGAAAAGGGTTTGATTGATTAAGATCACCGCGGAAACGCGGAAGGGTGCAGAAAACGCTGAAGTATTATCAAGATTTTCTGCGTATTCCAATAATTCAGCGTCTCAGCGGTGAATAAAAAGGAATTAAAAATGACAGAAAAAAACCCAAAGGTAAACCTGAAAAGAATTCCATATTCGGAGCGTCCAGCCGAGGAGCGCAATAAAGATTTTAATGAGGTTTGTTTGGGATATAAATTGGAAGAGGCAATCGAAGAGGCAAAGAGATGTCTGCAGTGCAAGAAGCCACTTTGCGTCGAGGGTTGCCCCGTCGAAATTAATATTCCGGGTTTTATAGAGGCAATTGCAGAAAGAGATCTTGAAAAGGCCTACGATATTTTAACCCAATCAAATCCAATTCCAGCAGTTTGTGGAAGGGTTTGTCCTCAGGAAACGCAGTGTGAAGAGCGCTGTGTTTTGGGGATCAAGGGTGACGCTATTAATATCGGCAAGCTTGAAAGGATTGTAGGCGATTACGGGATCGAAAAAGATCTTGGAAAAAACAAAAAACCAACCAAAAGATTAAATAAAAAAGTGGCGATTATAGGTAGTGGGCCATCGGCTATCGCATGCGCGCAGGATTGTGCCCTGACCGGTTTGCAGGTTACGATCTTCGAGGCGTTGCATACAGCGGGTGGCGTGTTGAAGTATGGAATCCCAACCTTTCGTTTGCCAAATGAAATTGTCGATGGTGAGCTTGAAGGATTGAAACGGTTAGGTGTTGAGATAAAACTTAATCAGGTGATCGGTCGAATATTTACAATTCCGCAGTTGATGAAAGAAAAGGGATATGATGCGGTGTTCATAGGAACCGGCGCGGGGACCCCTTGGTTTATGGGAATCCCTGGGGAGGGTTTGAATGGCATGCTATCGGCGAATGAATTTCTAACGCGTGTTAATTTGATGAGTGCCAATAGCTTTCCATCAACTGATACTCCAATTGAAATGGGAGAGAGGGTTGCGGTAATTGGTGCTGGTAATACTGCAATGGATGCAGTTCGTTGCGCAAAGCGCTTGGGTGCTAAATGTGCAATGATCGTTTATCGTCGAACAGAAAAGGAATCTCCTGCGCGAGTTGAAGAGCGCCATCATGCGGCAGAGGAGGGGATTGAATTTCATTGGTTAACTCAGCCACTAAAAATTAACGGGGACGAAAACGGAAATGTAAAATCGATGGAATGCGTCAGGATGCGTATGGGTGATCCTGATGAATCAGGACGTCGTCGTCCGATTACTGTTGAGGATTCAAACTTCACAATGAACGTAGATCAGGTGATCTGCGCACTTGGTACTTCATCAAATCCTATCCTTGCTCAAACCACACCCGGATTAAAGATTAACAAATGGGGATATATCGAGGTGGATCCCGAAACGGAAATGACCTCTATCCCAGGTGTTTTTGCGGGGGGTGATATTGTCACGGGAGCTGCAACAGTTATCTCCGCAATGGGAGCTGGTAAGAAAGCCGCACATGGGATCATTGAATATTTGAAAAAGTAAATTTTCCACAAACAAAAGGCCACCATGCTTATAAAGTATAGTGGCCACTAAAAGGGTGTTTGTCAAAACTTCTTTTTATTTCTTTGGCCGACTTAATATTGGCTTCAAACAAACCCAGGCAAATCCAAAGGTAGAGAAGAACAATATCCACCAGATATTACTTGCATTGTAAATTTTATGTTTTGGCGGAATAAGAGAACAGCTATTATTGATTTCAGGTTCTTGCAGTTCCATGGCTTGTGTTACTTGGGCCAATTGGCGGCGGTTGGTGTCAACTCGTTCCATTACGCTGGCCAGATAGTCTACTTCTCCGGATTTTTTTTTGGATTCATTTCCTCCAACGATTTTAAAAGCAACGGTTAACATAACTATCACACCGATCAAAATCGTTAGGAGCCTTCCGAAAGAATTCCTGCCCATATTCTTTCCTCCCTAATCGTATAATGTGCACATTATATGCCATTGGTTCTTATAAAAAATATCTTTAAATATCGAATAGTTATATAGTGATGAGGTGGAGATGAGCGTCAAAAACGACGTAAAATTATCGGAGAATTCTCAAAATGAGTTTATTTGACCTTTTTTATCCTTGGGCGGAGATAATACCAAATCAACGTAGGTACCGAAAAGAGGAGAATCCACGACAGATTATCTGGGGTGATAATTTTGTTTTCGAAATTAATTAGTGAACAGGATGGGCTCATCTCAATATTCTCGAAAAGCACGGGGGGAGAGATCCTTTGCAATGTAGAAGAATCAACATTTTCCTTAAGTGTATTAAAAGAGGTTTGATACATTATTTCATCGGAATGGTCATGGTGAAGTATTCCCATACCAAATGCCAGAACAATTACCATTGTAATAAAAGAGATTGTATATTTACCATATCTTTCCATTTCAAGTAGCCTCCACTCTTTCAATGATGCAAAATCTGTACCAAGAATTTTGAAGAAAACAAGCTTTAAAATCAACTAGTTATTCTTGGGAGGTGGGTATAATGCTACATATAAAGTTGCCTTGATTTACCCAGGAGAATAAAAAAAGGCCACAGAATTTGCAATGCTGTGGCCTTTTATGATTATGAAAGGTATTTATTCCTTAGTTTCTTCAAACTCGGCATCGACTACGTTATCGTCTTTCTTTTCTTCTTTTTCTTTCTTCTTTTCTTCCTTGGAATCGTCTGTCTTTGTTTCTTCCTTGGCGGTTGATGCCTTATACATTGTTTCTGCCATCTTGTGTGATGCCTTTGTTAGTTCTTCCATTGTTTTTTTGATTTCATCCGAATTCTTAGCCTCAATTGCCTTTTTGCATTTTTCACATAATTCTTCGATCTTCTTTACGTCATCGGCTGGAAGCTTGTCTTTGTTTTCCTTCAACACCTTTTCGGTATTGTAAACCAGTGAATCGGCTTGGTTCCTAAGATCGATCTCTTCTCTGCGTTTCTTATCATCTCCTTCATGTTCCTTGCCTTCTTTGACAAGATTCTCGATTTCGTTCTTATCCAAACCTGAGGATGATGTAATTGTTATGTGCTGCTTCTTATTTGTTGCCTTATCAAGGGCAGAAACATGCAGGATACCGTTTGCGTCTATGTCAAAGATAACCTCAATTTGAGGAATGCCGCGCGGTGCCGAAGGTATACCATCCAAATGAAATCTTCCAAGGCTTCTGTTCCCATCGGCCATTTCACGTTCACCCTGCAACACATGAACCTCAACGCTTGTTTGACTATCAGCGGCGGTTGAAAAAACCTGGCTCTTCTTTGTTGGGATAGTTGTATTGCGATCAATCAACTTGGTCATAACACTGCCAAGTGTTTCGATACCCAACGAAAGTGGGGTGACATCCAACAAAAGAATATCCGTAACGTCGCCCGCCAAAACACCACCCTGGATTGCCGCGCCGGCTGCCACGACTTCGTCTGGATTGACACCCTTATGAGGCTCACGTCCAAAGAATTCCTTTACGAGTTCCTGAACCTTTGGAATCCTGGTTGATCCACCAACAAGTATTACCTCTGCAATATCTGCTGCGGTTTTGCCGGAATCGCTTAATACCTTTTTACACGGTTCTAGCGATCTGGTTAAAAGATCATCAACAAGTGATTCAAATTTCGCGCGTGTCATTTTGATGCTCATGTGTTTTGGACCGCTTGCATCGGCTGTTAAGAATGGCAGATTGATCTCTGTTTCCATTATGGATGACAATTCAATCTTTGCCTTTTCAGCGGCTTCTTTTAGACGTTGCAGAACCATCTGATCCTTCGAGATATCAATGCCCTGATCTTTTTTGAATTCAGCTATCAAATAATTAATAATGCGTTGATCAATATTATCACCACCGAGGTGCGTGTCACCATTCGTTGCCAGAACCTCTACAACATTTTCACCTACTTCGAGAATTGAAATATCAAATGTACCACCACCAAAGTCATACACAGCAACGACTTCGTCCTTCTTTCTATTCAGACCATAAGCCAATGCTGCAGCTGTTGGTTCGTTGATGATACGTTTAACTTCTAGCCCTGCAATTTGTCCCGCATCTTTTGTGGCCTGACGTTGAGCATCATTGAAGTATGCCGGAGTAGTAATGACAGCCTGAGTTACCTCTTCACCTAAATATTCTTCGGCTGCCCTTTTTAGTTTTTGTAAAATTCTGGCGGAGATCTCCGGCGGTGAATATTCCTTACCTCCGGCGGTAACGCGAACATCGTTCCCCGTTTCCTTTACATCGTATGGAACGATTTTGATTTCTTCACCAACTTCGTTATAGCGCCTTCCCATGAAACGTTTGATTGAAAAGATCGTATTTTTTGGATTCGTAACTGACTGGCGTTTTGCAACCTGGCCAACCAGTGTTTCGCCATCCTTCGTTACTGCCATGACGGATGGGGTGGTGCGGGCACCTTCTTCGTTTAGAATGATTTTTGGCTCCTTACCCTCCATAACGGCAACGCATGAATTGGTGGTGCCAAGGTCTATTCCGATAATTTTGTTTGATTTTGGCTTTGACATTTTTTTCCTCCTGGACGCGAATTAACGCGAATATTTATATTTTACGCTGATTTATGCGAATTAGTCTGCATTTCTCACAGAACGCGTTAGCGTACTGTGAGAAATGCACTTTTTGCGCCAGATGGCGCAAAAAGTTTCGACTCGGCGCTTTCGCACCTTGCTCAAGGCTAACCCTGAGCGAATCCAGCTTTAAGCGGGATGAGTCGAAGTCCGGAGGACGGATTTCGAACCAATTGGTGAGAAATCCGGGTTAGTGCTGATCAAATGTGCACCTAATATAGGTATTTATTTTTAAGTGTCAAGGTGCTATGCGCGCATACATATAAATTTTTATAATTCCGGTCAATCAACTCAAAATTTGCGTGTACTGGTGTCTAAAATAATAATTCGCGGAGATAAGCGTATATACAGGATTCGCGGTAATTCGCGTTTAACCCCTTGACTTTACTAAATAAATGATTATCTTACCTGGACGCGAATTAACGCGAATATTTATATTTTACGCTGATTTACGCGAATTCGTGTTGATTTGTTTATATTTTGTGTTTGTTGGTGCTAAGGGGTAATATGATTAAAATGGATTACTACGAGGTATTGGGTCTCGAAAAGTCGGTATCTCCGGCTGAAATCAAAAAGGCATACCGCCAGGCGGCCATAAAGTATCATCCAGATAAAAATCCTGGGGATCATGAAGCCGAAGAGAAGTTTAAAGAGGCATCTGAGGCCTACCAGGTCCTTTCAGATTCTCAAAAGAGGCAGCTTTACGATGCGTATGGGCACCAAGGTTTAGAGGGGGCAGGGTTTCATGGATTTACCGGCGTGGACGATATCTTTGCATCATTTGGTGATATATTTGAAGATTTTTTCGGTAACTTTGGTTTCAATACGGGATCCCGTACAAGAAGGTCACGTGCCAGGGGAGGAGCGGATCTTAAGGAAGAATTGGTTATTACATTTGAGGAATCGGCCAAGGGGTGTGAAAAAGAGTTTGAGATATTCAAACACGTGAAGTGTGAGCATTGCGAAGGTGCTGGTGCAGAGGCCGGAACTGGTTACAAATCTTGCGGGGCCTGTGGTGGTGCGGGACAAGTTACGGCAAGGCAGGGCTTTTTTGTTATGCAAACCACCTGTCCCAAGTGTCACGGTATGGGGCAAACATTAGAAAAACCCTGCAAGGAATGTAGGGGCTCGGGTCGAAGCCAAAAGAAAAAGAAACTTAAGACGAAAATCCCTGCCGGTATCGAGGATGGAATGCGCATGGTGTTAAGGGGTGAAGGAGATACGGGCGAGGCTGGCGGTCATCCGGGTGATTTTTATATCTTTGTTCATGTAAAGCCTGACGATTTCTTTGAAAGACGTGGGGAAGATGTCTACTGTAGGGTAACAATTGCCTTTCCAGAGGCGGCGCTTGGAACTAAAATCGATGTCAAAACTCTGGATGGCGTTGAACAGGTGCAAGTTCCTGAGGGGACGCAAAGTGGTGATGAGTTAAAGCTTAAAGGCAAAGGTTTTATTAATCTTCACAATAAGCGCAAGGGCGATCAAATTGTTGAAATATTTGTAAAAACTCCAAAAAAACTTTCAAAGAAACAAAAACAGTTGTTGAAAGAGTTTATGGA
>CAZHVX010000048.1:6790-12778 GCA_964536295.1 uncultured Pseudomonadota bacterium | reverse complement strand
TGAGGTTCGAATTGGTTTCTGAAAAACTCTTTTTTTATGTCATCCCCGCGTTCGCGAGGATGACAGACCAGCAGTTTTCCAGAGGTTTTCTAAATAATATAATAATATCAGTGAGGTAGAAGATGGTTAGTTATCCACAAGCGGAACCTTATAAAATCAAAGTAGTTGAGCCAATCAAGATGACCACACGTGAAGATCGTGAAAAGGCAATTAAAGAGGCCGGCCATAATACGTTTTTACTAAAAAGTGAGGATGTGTGGATCGATCTTTTAACGGATTCAGGAACCTCTGCTATGAGTGATAACCAGTGGGCGGGTATGATGCTTGGTGACGAGGCATATGCCGGATCGAAAAACTTTTATAATCTAGAAAACGCCATTCGCGATGTGTATGGATACAAGCATATCGTTCCAACCCATCAGGGACGCGGCGCTGAAAATATCATTAGTCAGATTTTGATCAAACCAGGATCCTACATTCCGGGCAATATGTATTTTACAACAACGAGATTGCATCAGGAGATGGCCGGGGCAAAATTTGTGGATGTAATTATCGATGAGGCAAATGATCCTACAAATGAACATCCATTTAAGGGCAACGTTGACCTAAATAAACTTGAACGTCTGATCAATGAAGTTGGTGCGGACAAGATCCCATATTTTAGTTTGCAGGGAAATACGAATATGGCCGGTGGTCAGCCATTTTCAATGGAAAACCTAAAGGCCCTTCATAAAATTTGTTCGAAAAACGGAATTAAGATCTGGCTGGATGCGACAAGGACCGTTGAAAATGCTTTCTTTATTAAAGAACGTGAGAACGGTTACTCAAATAAATCAGTTAGAGAAATTTTGAAGGAGATCTGTAATCATACCGATGGTTGTACAATGAGTTCTAAAAAGGATCATCTGGTTAATATAGGTGGTTTTTGCGCAATGAATGACGAAGAGATATTTACGGCGGCCAAGGGCCTGGTGGTGGTTTATGAGGGTTTACACACATACGGCGGTATGGCGGGTCGTGATATGGAGGCGTTGGCTCGTGGTATCTATGAATGTATCAACGAGGATCATATCGCATGGAGAGTCGGCCAAACACGTTATCTGGGTGAGAGATTATTAAAAGCAGGTGTCCCAATTGTGGTTCCAGTTGGATCTCATGCTGTTTACCTAGATGCCAAAAGATTTTTGCCACACATCAAACAGGATCAGTTTCCGGCGCAAAGGCTGGCGTCAGAGATCTATACTGAAAGTGGTGTAAGAACCATGGAACGCGGAATAGTTTCAGCGGGTCGCGATCCAAAGACCGGTGATCATAAGTATCCTGATCTAGAGCTTGTGAGAATAACCATCCCAAGACGTGTATATACGAATTCACATATGGATGTTGTCGCTGATGCGATAATTAATCTTTATAAAAAGCGTGATCAGATAAAAGGCTTGAAAATGGTTTTTGAACCAAAGGACCTGCGCTTCTTCCAAGCAAGATTTGAATCGTTGTAAAATAAACCACTTATTTCTTATGTCAATTTTAATTCTAAAAAGCTTAGTGACTTGGTGTCTTAGTGGTTGTAATTATTTCTTCTCAATTACTTCAATTTTTATCAGGACAGGTTCTTCTTTTTCGCCAACAATCTTTTGAACCCTTTCGATGATATGAAGTTCGATTCTACGATTACGCGCCATATTTTCGACTGAATTATTTGATGTGACAGGTCTCAATTCTCCCATTCCAACCGCTGTTAATCTATCTTCCATAATGCCATTCTTAATGAAGTATTGTTTTACGGATTCAGCACGTTTTTCTGAGAGCTTTTGATTGTATTCATCCGCGCCCCTGCTATCACAGTGACCTTCAATTCTGACCTTGATGTCAGGATACATGTTTAACATCTCAACGTTTTCATTTAAAACGGGGAACGATTCTGCTTTGATAACTGCCTTGGCAGTTTCAAAGTAGACTCCCTTTAAAATAATTATGCGTGTTTCTTTTTCAATTGTGATTGTCTTTGTCATCGAATCGCCATCGTATCCTGTGAACTTTGTTCCGGGATATTGAATGGTGATCCCGGCAAACATTCTGTACTTTGGTGATCCGTAACCGTCATTGATGCCAGCGCCACCACCGGCGTGCAGCCCAACCAAACGATCCTTGAAGAAGGCCCTTAAACCACCCAGCGCTTCAATTGGTGACGAGCGCTCATATTTCCCAAAATCCTCCAAAACGGTTGATCCGACTATGTCGGCCAACACTTGGAGCCTATTTGGAATAATATCCAGACGAGAACCCAAGCCATACGTAAATTCATCATCTACCTCCAGGCTTGTGTTCGTTCCAACAACTATTACGTTGTCCTGTTTGTAGTGTCCTCTGTATCCTAAATTGGCGGCAAGATAAAATCGCTTATGCTGCCAGTCAAGGACGGTCCTTAAACCGTAATTAAGATTTTGATCACCAGAGAAGTGATTAACATTTCCTGATGGAGCCTCAATAAATGGTATAACAGTTAGTCCTACCGGAAAGTCCTCCGCTTTAAGGATCCTGAACTTACCATGTACTTCAATATCACCCAGTGACCAATGATTGTTGTAAGTTGTAATTGTGGCAAGATCAACGTGACGTGTTGACATCAATGGGATGTCAATGCCAACGCTGATTCTGTCGTGCAGACCAATTTCACCTAATAGATGTGTTGTGAGCTGGCGATCAATAATCTGTCGTGTGCTTGGTGTAGTTGTAAAACCCTTCAATACAAGCGCATCTTCTAAATACGATTCGAATAGGCCAATTGAAAACTTATAAGGTTCCAATGTCCTTGAACCATGAAGGCGAAATGTACCAAGGTTATCTGCAACGGGTCTGAATAGATCGGTGTTAAGCGCATGCGCAGATGTCGCAGTTGCTGTTAGCAAGACAATGACCACGGCTTTTAGGAATATCTTTTTCATTTCAAAGCTCCTACTTAAACGCGAACTCTCGCAGATTCGAAAACGGATTTACGCTAATCTGCGTCGATCCGTTTTCATATCCGCGTTAATCAGCGTTATTCATATTTGCGTTAATCAGCGTTTACGGCGCCTAATTCCAAACAATGTAACAATCAACATTGCAAGCCATGCGCCCTGGATATTTGCGCTAGCGCCACCAAGCATCAATTGACATCCGCCACTTCCACTAATTGAAAGTGATGGATCCGTTGGCTCTATACTCTCCGCTGGATTGACGATTATGTCATCTTCGCCTTCGCAGACATCACCAACGCCATTGCCATCCGCATCGGCCTGTGATGGATTGTAAACATATTTACAATTATCTTCGGCATCTGAGACGCCATCGCCATCGGCATCGCCTTCACAGACGTCGCCAACACCGTTGTTATTTACATCAGATTGACCAAAGTTTGAAACCAATGGACAGTTGTCTTTACCATTTAAAATACCGTCATCATCCTTATCAACATCACATGCATCACCAAGGCTGTCGCTATCTAGGTCATTCTGATTTGGATTAAAGATGAATTGGCAGTTATCCATATAATTTGGAACCTGGTCGCCATCCCAGTCTACGTCGCAGACATCACCGATTCCATCGTTGTCTGAATCAGCCTGGTTTGGATTATATTTGAATTTGCAATTATCCTGCGAGTCAACTGATCCGTCGCTGTCCCTGTCACCATCGCAGGCGTCGCCTTCACCATCGTTGTCGCTGTCAAACTGACCAGGGTTGAATGCGAATACGCAGTTATCCTGAACATCAGGGACGTCATCATTGTCGCTATCGGTGTCACATTCGTTACCGTACTGATCCTTATCTACGTTGTATTGATATGGATTTGCAACTAACGGGCAGTTGTCATAATCATCGGCAACACCGTCGCCGTCCTTATCACCGTCGCATACATTTCCGGCGCCATCGTTATCGAAGTCAGCCTGATTTGGATTGGCTACCAACGGACAATTGTCTGTTCCATTGTCAACACCATCGTTATCACTGTCGTTATCGCATGCATCACCTTCACCGTCACCATCCGTATCGGTCTGATTTGGATTTGCAACGGTTGGACAATTGTCGTTGCCATCACTTACTCCGTCATTGTCATCGTCAGAGTCGCATGCATCACCTGCACCATCATTGTCGCTGTCACTCTGAACTGCATTTGATGTTGTGGGACAATTATCCTGACCGTCACTGATGCCATCGTTATCATCATCATTGTCTACGCAATTTGCTTCGCCATCGCCATCTGTATCCGTGAATGATTCATCAACTTGATTATTGCAATTATCATCTATTCCGTTACAGAGCTCCGCTGCTCCAGGATAAACATCTGGATCCTGCGGTGCACAGTCCTGAATATCTGGTGAACCATCACCATCTGTATCGACAACTGGCTGCTGATTATCATCGGCGCCATTGGCTGGATCGGTCTCGCCAGGATCAACGACGCAGTTTTGGTTTGCATCTTCAATAAAATTGTCTACGCCACCACCATCTGAGTCAACACTCCAACCAAACCAATCATCAATTGTATATAGCCAGTCTTTATCTTCGCAATTTGCCCACTTTGCGCCATCAAAGAAATGGCCATTGTTGTTTGGGTCTAGTGGAAATAGATCGGCTGAGAATTCTGATGTGTTACCATTGGCATCCCTTGCAATAACAGCATATCCCTCAGATGGATCGTTGTTAGCGAAAGCCATATTAAATGAAAATAGGTATTTTCCACCAGCTTCTACAATCGTTGTTGTGGTAGCTTTATATTGTATGTATCCACCTTCGTCATTAACCTGATACAATTCGACGGCCGTTGTCGTATCATTAACTTCACCTGACAGGATCCAAACATTTACATCATTGGTCCATACGGCGTTTAGGTTGAATGGGCTGTCCATATCGTTGTTGCCACCTAAGATTAGAGATATTGGCTTATCAGATACATTTGTGTAATTTGTTTTTGTAATGAGGTTCTGGTTTCCGGCAGATACCTTTATCGCAATCGATGGATCAACAAACAAACAATCTGTGACAGTATTTTGTACACCCTGAATGGTAATCCCCGGGTTGCCATATGATTTAAATGTCAGGTTCTTCAGAGTAATATTTGACTTAACTGTAAGTAAACTTTTACTCCCTAAGTGACCTGCCAAAGATACCTGTGGTGTCTTTGAAACCCCGGGGCCCACCACTTCCATTGCATGTAACAGTGGGACGGTGTTTGTTAGCACAATCTCTGTTCCGCCCATTAAAACCGTGTTAAAATTAACTGTTGTGCAGTTTGGGTTTAACACTGCTTCAACAAAACTATGGGGTCCTGTTGGGTTTGTTGTAGTAACGGTACATGTGGCAGCACTAACTTTAATGCTATAAAGCGAGAACGCAAACATCACCGTTACAAGAAAAATTCTTTTTAGTTTTGGACAATTCATCATTTCCTCCTATTTATACCTTTTCTTAATTATTGTTCGCAAACTTCTTGCTCACAATCTTGATAATAATGTTTACAATATTTGTAATCGACACTTATAGCATTTGAATAGAAATTCAGATCAAAAACGCTGTACTCAGGTATATATGTGATGTTCATAGCGCCTGTTAGTAATCCACCTAATGCACTCCATTCCCAGTTCCCACTAACACCGTCAGGAACATCTGCTTGGGTAAAAACAATTGAGCCAAGGTTTGGTGAAGAGAATGTGACCTCGGCATTAGCATTTGGATTAACGAACGCGCTGTAATCGGAGACATCTTCTATGGTTCCATCATCAAGAACCAATCCGCCAATTACTATACAGTCATAAGTTGGTTCCTTTCCACAATCTGTTGATGCGAAACAAAGATACACGCCATCTAGTTCAATTGGTTCGATGTATCCATCCTCTTCAACGGTTTCCTCTACTGGAACTGTATCGAAGGCAGCATCTGCCGGAGTCGTGTCTTCTACTGGAACTGTATCGAAGGCAGCATCTGCCGGAGTCGTGTCTTCTACTGGAA
>CAZHVX010000048.1:0-6690 GCA_964536295.1 uncultured Pseudomonadota bacterium | reverse complement strand
CTGTATCGAAGGCAGCATCCGCTGGAGTTGTGTCTTCTGCTGGGACTGCATCCTCTGGCAGCTCGGCATCAGGGGCGAATAGGTCGCCATCTAATGTATCTGAGACATCGGTACCTTTTGGTGCCATTATAGTGGATCCACCACCACACCCTAATAGGAATGGGATGCCCTCTCCACTAGTTCTACGATCTGGTTCGTAACTGATGCGTTTTAGGGTTGGCTTGTCGCCATCTAGATTTACAATAAATTGATCTTCCATTTCTACAGGAAAACAATGGTTGAAGAGACACACGTTAGTTTCGTATTTTGATTCAACATATACATCTCCCTCACTTGGAAGGATCCCCATAGCACCTGACTCATATCTATCGATCCCAAGTTGAATGAAGAACATATTGTCATCTGTTATGGTTGTTGCCGTATGCTCCGCATTTCTAAGTTTATCGCCAAATAGATTGTCCAAATAATTCTGGACAACTGTCCAGGCCATCCTTGTTTTTTGGGTTGGATTAGTTTCTCCTGCAAAAATCATATATTCCTCCTAATAAAGTTTTATTCTTCGCAATTTTCTTTATCACAATTTAAAAAATAATGTTTACAATTTTCCCCACTTGAATTCAATTCATTTGAATAAAAGTTCAAATCAAATGTGTTAAACTCAGGTATGTATACTAGATTCATCGCACCAGTTAATGGTCCTTCGAATCCCAAATCTTTCCATTCTAATGTTTCCCATTGCCAACTGCCGCTAACCCCGTCGGGCTCGTCGGCTTGTGTAAAGAGCATTAATCCTAATCCTGGTGACCAGAAGGTGAGTTCAGTGTCAGATGCTGGGTTAACAAATGCGCTGTAATCAGAAAATTCTTCGATAGTATCATCAGCAAGAACTAGGCCTTCAAGGGCAATGCAACCAAATAATGGTTCGGTATCGCAATCCGTAGATTCAAAGCAGAGATAGACGCCATCCAGTACATATGGTTCAACGTATATTTCTTCCGAGCCTTGATCTGAAATATCTTCAGAGACCTCCGGATATGTTTCATAGGAATCTTCTAGTAAAACATCTCCAATGGGCTCTGAGTCGAATTCTTCTAGAATGTCTGTTGCTGCATCGGCAGGAGTATCTTCTCCGACAATGTCAGTTCTCCCAGCTGTTTCACCAGGGGTATCTTCATTTGGAATGGCAACCTCTGCTGCACTATCATCGAAGGTGGAAGCGTCTTTTTCATAAAGAGCATCAAATCCACCAGAAATTTCCCCAATATAGGGAGCTGTTACACCTGCTGCGCCGACGCATCCCAATAAGAAAGGAAAGCCATCCTTGCTTTGATGAAATTCCTCTCTATAATTAATTTTACTTAAAACCGGTTTCGTATCTTTAAATGATAAAATATATTTTTCACTAAAATGCATTGGAGTACAAAAATTATATATGCAAAATTCTGCGTCAAAATTTGATTCGATATAAACATCGCCATTCGTTAAAGGAATCCAAACATCGCTTTCGTAACCATCGATATCCATTTGAATGCCGAAAGCAGTCTCATCTGTAACAACTGTGGCGTTGTGTTCGGAATTACCTAATTTGTCTCCATATGTTTTCTCTAGATATTTTTGTGCAACACTCCAAGCCATTTTTGTTTTGGAGTTTGGGTTTACTGGATCTGTTTTTCCTGCAAAATACATATCACCTCTTTGCTTTGTTACACCTTCTCTAAGAACACTTAATCTTCTGGACCTTTTTCGCACCTTTCTGTAACAAAGTTGCTAAAATAATTAACTATCTGTTAACAAACTGTACTCAGCTAACATTTAGTAGTAAAATCAATAAGTTAGCTGTTTGATAATTTAAACAGATAACTAACGCCACCGATTATTCTATATTCCGGCGATCCATATCCGCCCGTCAGGCCTCCACCTGCGCCGATGTTCCATTGAAAGCCTTTATAGTTTCCGCGAAAACCACCTAATAACTCCATCGGCATCTCCGCCTCAGGGAGTGGATACTTATGGAGAGCAATTGATCCGGTGAAGTCGCCAACGGCGATTAACTGTTCCGGAATAATTGCGATAGCAACGCCAGCGCCATACAAAAATTCATGTTTCAAATTTATATCGGCATTTTCAATTGGATATTCGCGTTTCAGATGTTCTTTGTATCCGGCATTAATAGTAATGTATAAACGTTCGCCAATCTCCGCGTCACTTACGAGGAATGTTCCTAGGTTCAGATTTTCTTCACCAACCCAATATTGATAATTTCCAGTTGGAATCTCGACAAAAGGAACCACGGAAAAACCAAGGCCAAACTCTTCAAGTTTGATTGCATTGAGCTTTCCGTGGATCCTCATGTCACCGATAGTAAATTTGCTGGTGTTTGTGTTGTCGTCTTTGTCTCCATATCCACCGTAATGTATAGGAAAATCAACACCTACAGCAAATCTGTCGTGAAAGCCCATATCCATAACAAAGTCGGTCGTGAAAAGATAATCAACTATATCCGCAACCTGTCTTGCGATACTGAAGTTGCGGACCTCCAGTGGATCATTGGCAACGCTTTCAAATACACCCACATTTAGGTGCCACTGTGGTGTGTTTTCGGTACCGAAGTTGCGAAATGTTGAAAACTGATCCGTTGTGGGGCGAAAAAGCTGGGTGTTTAAGGCGAACAAATTCGAGGTTATGAAAAAGATCGCAATCAGAAATATTATTGTTTTGCCCCTGGATTTTGTTCGCATCAAAAGTGCCCTGAATATGTACAACAATATAATAGATGCAAACACGATGGATAATGCTGCAAATAGACGATTGTAATCGTGTGTAACCTCGACCGTTAATGAGCATCCCCCTCCGCCACCTATGCCGGTGTCAAATCCGAGATAGTTGTTGATATATTCAAACGAACCGTCATCCTCTTCTTCATTAATAACGGGGGTTATGGGTGCATAGGGATTGTAATTTAGCTTATCATCGCACTTATCACCAAAGGCATCATCATCGGCATTTTCCTGATCTGGGTTATAATCATTTGGGCAATTATCCTGTGTGTTGAAGACACCGTCTCCATCAAGATCTGAATCGCAGGAGTTTCCCTTGTCATCCGAATCATAATCCTCCTGCTTTGGATTTTTGACATATGGACAATTATCAAGTTCATTTATTGCACCGTCATCATCGATGTCGTCGTCACATTTATCACCATATCCATCACCATCAAGATCCATCTGATCGGGATTTGGTGCCAATTCGCAATTGTCCTTGTAATTTGGAACGCCATCCTTGTCCGCGTCCCCTAAATCCGAGCCGCAGGCATCGCCAAGCCCATCATGGTTGCTATCCTTCTGGTCTGTGTTTTTATCAAATGGACAGTTATCGTCGCAGTCAATTAATTGTCCGGATGTGCATGAATTGTCGCCGGCGAGCCCTGAATTGTCACCGTCATCATTGATCCCATCGTTATCGGTATCCGTATCACATACGTCCCCAAAACCATCATTGTCCTCATCCGCCTGTGCGGCATTTGCAACTAAGGGACAGTTATCAAAGTCGTTGTCGATGCCGTCGTTGTCCTGGTCATCATCGCATTCGTCGCCATCGCCATCGCCATCCGTGTCTAATTGGTTTGGATTGCTATCCTGAGGACAGTTATCGGTTAGATCAGAGACGCCATCGCTGTCAGTATCACCACCTGTTGCTTGGGTGCCAGGTGAAAATGTTTTGCTAAATTTGGATGTGTTTTTGTTTTTAAACACCAACATTGTATAGTAATTATTCGGATTATGAGTAGCGTAGCTCATCTCAGCGCTGAATGTGGTTGTTCCATCACCATTATTTGTGATCTTGTTTGCATTAAGAAGATATTTCGTTCCCTGTGGGATCAATATCTTAACCTGATCTGCTAAATAGAATTCAACCTTTGTGATTCCTGTATCATTAACTTTACCGATCAACTTCCACTTTGTGCTGTTAATTGGTTGTGCTGAAGTAAAATAGGGCTCGGCAATGTTGGCATTGGCACTCCCTGATAGCAGAATTGCATTATTTATTATCCCAACAAATGTGTTTTCCGTAATCAAATTGTTTACGGTATAATTTGTTACCTGAACAGCCGTTTTACACCCGGAAAAATGGACGTTGTCCAGTGTGTTTACATTCCCAAGGATCTTAATGCCATGATGACCAGCACAATCGATATTTAGATCCATGAATTTGATGCTATCGCCGATGGAATATATTAAAAAATCTGTGCTGCCTACGGCCGGTACGCTTGTGACTATTGTGCCGAGATTGTTCCCATAGATAGTGATGTTGCTGTCGATCTCTACAGGGGTTGCAAGAGTTTCTGTGTGATTGGTTGTAAAATAAATGTTCGTGCATCCATCCAGCAGTAGATCATTCAAGGTATCGTTGCTGGTATTTGGTAAAAAACAACTTTTTGCGGCAGCTTCAATGGAGACAAAAAACATCGCAATTAACACCGTTGTAAATATGATTTTTTTAAAATTCATTTAAACCTCACATTACTTTTAATGAATAAGCTAATTGACAATTATCTTCCTGGTTGGGAAGAAATAAAATCATCTCATAATCAAAACTGTCATTTTTTGATTTAACTATCTTTAAGCCGACATTGTTCTCTAGATCTTCCCAGATAATAAAGTCCTTTGATCCAGTTGATTCAAAACTAGTCTGTTCAAGAACTAATTCAACATAGTCAGTGTCCAAGGGAACATCAAATGGATCATCAGGTGTCTTTGCAATTACAACCGGAAGGCTGGCATTTTCCAATTCGCTCCAGAGATATGAAGAATTATTTAAGAGATATTCATCAATCTTTAAAATAATGTTGTTGGAGTAATTACTGCTATCCTTTGATACCTCACATGTGCTTAAAGCGGGATTTAGCCCCAAATTGATGTCTTGCATATTAGGATATAAAACTTCGATTAGATCATTTACCTCAGAGGTTTCGCTTGGGACAACCTCTGCAGCAACGAAGTCGCCTACTGCAGATGCATCTCTCCCTTGATCACCTACCACATCGGGTGAGGTTTCGTCCGGGGACAACACATCGAAGACTCCATCGGCTACCGCGATCTCTTTTTCTACAATCTCAATTATATCTTCATCAAAATAGGTTATCTTGCCGCCATCATTACATCCGGGGAATGTCATTGCGGCGCCTAATGCAAACAAGCCGATACCAAAACCAGCTTCGGAGGTCAAAGCGCCGATTCCCATTAGTGCAATCCCGGCGAGTATTTGGCCGGCCCCTGAATCATCCTCTACTTTTTTGGCTACCCTGATGGTGCGGGTTATTTCTTCACTTACCGTTTTGGTTACGTTTCCAACACATTTTGAATAAAAACCATCACATAAAAGTGTAAGCCTTGTGCTTGGATCGATGTCGCAGGTGACTACATAATTCCCCGGCATGAGGCTATAGGGTGCTGGCAGAAATTGAAACTCTTCAACGTTTGTACATAAATTAAAATCAAATTCTTTTTTTGCCGATTCAATCGCGCGATCTATTGAATTTCCTCCAAACATTATACGTATCTCCTTTTTTGGGCAAAGATCCAACTAAGGATCATTTTTTAATGTCCTTCCCCCCGAAAACATTAAAATTTAAAGTAATATTAAAATGAGCGTCTAATCCGGATTTCTCACCAGTTGGTTCGAAATCCGCCCTCCGGGCTTCGACTCATCCCGCTTAAGACGGGATTCGCTCAGGATTAGCCTTGAGCGAGGTGCAAACCGCACCGAGTCGAAACTTTTTGCGCCAAGTGGCGCAAAAAGTGCATTTCTCACAATACGCGTTAGCGTATTGTGAGAAATGCAGGCTAAGTTCCAACTTTGTCTTCTGTTGGCTTGACACCATGAGCCGCTGTAACCGTAGTTGTGATTCCTCCACGGACATTAAAAACAATTCCTACTTCCATCCAATGTGGATCGATTGCATAAACAAGGTCATTTAGAATCTGGTTCGTAACTTTTTCGTGATAGGCACCTTCGTTTCTAAATGACCAAAGATAGTGTTTTAATGATTTTAATTCTACGCAAAGTTTATTTGGTATGTATGTAATTTTTACATTTGCAAAATCTGGTTGTCCTGTAACCGGACATAGACATGTAAACTCTGGGCAATCACATTCAATAGTGTAATTACGCTCTGGCTCTGGATTGACAAACGTTTCCACGTTTTTTGTAGGGTTTGTAGTCATGGTGCATCTTTTTGCACATTATGCGAATGATTTCAAGTAAAATTCGCTTATATTGCATAATTGCATATTCTTTAGTGTGCAGGGTATAAAACGTAATTAGATGTTAATTTGATGATATTGCAATAAAATCACGTAGATATGCTGGGTTTGTTTTATTTAAAACTGAGAATAAAAGCACAGAATGGCATAAAATAGGAAAAAATATTTATGCAAATAAGCCCGGTACACCTGAGGCATACCGGGTTTATATTAAAATCTAAGTCTAAATCTAAATTAATTTCCCCAGTTCCATGTCGCTGTTCCGTGGTAACGAGCTTCCTGTTGAGCAATTTGTTCATCAACTTTGTAGTCAACATATTCATCGTACTCTGGGCAATCATGTGTTGAGGTAAAACATTCTTCCAGCGCTGCTTGTTCTTCGGCATATTGTGCTTCCATCTCTGCAATGTCTTCCGCTGAAGGTTCT
>CAZHVX010000047.1:0-12805 GCA_964536295.1 uncultured Pseudomonadota bacterium | reverse complement strand
CCTTCATTCGCCTTTGGCGAATTCAGGATGACAAAACGCATTTTCCACCACTCCCTTTAAATCAAAAGCTGGTGCGTATAAGGAAACGAAATCGCGTTGGATCGAATCGGGAGTCGGAAACAGATAGGCTACGTCTAAAGTTCTTTTAACCTGCTCTCTACTCTACCGTGAGAGCGAAAGCCTCAACCTACGGTTGTTTTCAAATATTCCTTTCATAAAAGTCGAATAATGTTAGGGGATTGCAAATTGGACGTAAAATATTCTTGACTTTATGTGCCTTATAAAGCATACGGGGGTCGAAACTTCTATAATTTCAGGGTGTTATGGTCAATAACTGCGAAACGGAACATCTATATTTTTCCCGATTTAATGACTTCATTTCCGATGAGGAAAGAGGCAACTATTCCTATTGTCAAAAATGGCAGGAATGTACCTCTCCAAGAAGATTGCCAGAGGAAACAATTCGATACTTCAACGACAATCCGGTTTGCTGGCAAGGCTTGGAAACATTGCAAAGACGAGAAAGGGCCTATGGAGATTTACTAAGACTTTCAAAATATCTCAATGAAGATGAATGGAATTCACCGGCATTGATATCAGCCTGGAAATTATGCATCAAACCAAATCAGGGAGACTACGAATTTTACGAGCACTGGATACATGCTCCATCGTGCCTGAAAATACAGTCAACGCTTCGCAAAAGGAAAAGACAAGAAGACGCAAAGGCCGCTCGTGAAACATCGATAAGAACCTTTCATCCAGATGAAGTAAAAAGAATTCCTGTCAGGGTAATGAAAACATCAACCGGTGCAATATATCATACACCGCTTATCGAATCTGATGGGGCGCAAAATAACAGCCCCAGCCCCATATTTGCGGGAACTGTTTATGTCCCAACTTACCCACTCTTTGGCCCAGGCGTGAGCAACCTCTTTGGGGCAGAAAAGGTTTCGGAGTTTGTGGGCTCGGTTTCAGGTAGCGTTTCAATTGGCGCATTCATTGCCGAGGCAGGATTTGCCGCGACCGCAATAGGAGTCATGGAATTAATTTTTGATGCAAGAACAAGCAAGATTCTTGATCTCGTTCAGGAATACCCTGATACCTTTGAAGGCTACACCATAATGACAATAACCTCCGATCAAACGGGGAATTCAGACAAAACCATTGAAAGGGAAGTTCTGGGAAGGCTTGGTGCAAAAGTAGCTTCTGTCCCTGATCCCGAGAATATGCCGCACATGCCACGAAAAAACGGCAGGTCTCTGAAACAAAAGTGGCGTGAAGCAAAATGGAAGGCTCAAAATACACCTCATCAAAAGAATAAAACCTGGTCTGATTATTTCAGAAGCGTACGCGATTTTTTCAGACGTGCTAGAAGTGCTGAAAAAGGAAGTCTAGGGAAATGGTGGAGGGCAAGACAAAATGCAGCCACGCTAAGTAAAATGGAAAGTTCAAAGTTTCCCAGGGCAAGTAAAGAGGGCTATTTATCCTTTAGATTCAGACGCCTTAAAACATCCTTTGGAGAAACGTTCGATGGAATGTTGGAACACTGGGCCAAATTGAGAGAATCCTACATTCGAATTATTCCACGCTCTCCTGGCCAAGCAGTCCGGATTGTCGGACAAACAATTAATCGCCCACGGGCTCTCGCCAGGGCAATAAGCGAAATCTACGCATGGGCTTCCCTTGGCAATGCATTGAAAAACATCAATTTCTTTCCGAAAAGAACTAATCCTCTAGGATATGATTTAATTGAACCTCTAATTCCTGAGGACCAAAGAGAAGATTTTGAATACGGCATGGGAGCATTCGGCGCGGCATCAATAGGCGGAGCCTTGGGGCATATACTTGGCGGCGTTAACTATGCCGCCAGTTTTGCATTAAATGTTGGTTATGCCATAGGTCACGCCTGGTTTCAGGAAAAAAGTGGCGGCACTGATAAGGCAAATATAGACTGGAACAAGACAATTTGTTCGACCGCTGTGGGAGCCGCAATAACCGGCTTCGTATACACAGGGCTTTACAGGGGAATTACTGGTAGTGTAAAAAATATATCCTGGTGGCATGAAGCCGTTCCGGCAATTGAAAGAAAATTTCCTTTATTAGGAAAACTGCTGCGTATCATCCCAGCTGAAATTCAGCCGCAAAGAATTTCAAAAGTAGCTGCGCTTGTTGAATATAATTCATTCAAGCTGGCATGGAATTTATCGACAAGCATTTTTTGGGCAAAGGCTGATAATTCAAATGTAGATAAACTTCGAGAATTTTTTAGCGTGCGCGCTGTTTTTGCCGATCCAGTATTATCATTCATAAGAATGACATGGAACATCACACAAAACCCTTACGCATCTTTCGGCTACGCTATCGCTTCAAGCTATATGGGGTCCGAGTTATCTCAATATATCCCCCTTTGGGAGGGTAAGGAATATTTTTATAATCTTTTCACCGAGAACTACGCAAAGGACATTCTTCCTAAATATAGATTAGTCGATGAGCTTACCGGTTCTTTTACGAATTCGCTATGTTCCGCTCAGTTTGATATAAAATCGGAATTTCCTTACGTATCCACATCAAAAGATTATCCGTGGTTATTGTCGAAAAGCGCCTATCCGGAGCTAACGGCACAAGACTGGTATGATTTAACAAAGATGCTTTACGATGGAAGATTTGACAACGGAAATAGCTCAACGCAAACCCTTGTAGAAAATCTGTACAGCCTGGCCACCGTCCCCGATGTGGATGCGGCCTATGATCGTGTAAAGGTGGGAATTTTTATGGTGCTGGCAACTTATTCTTCTTCTCCAAGAGAAAGTTTTTTGAGGACCAAGCCTTTTACATCAGATGAACGTAAACGAATGAGACTTCTCAAGGCTAAGATGGAAGATATCTTGGGAAAAACAAATTATAGGAAGCTCACAGCACATAATAAACAGGAGTTTTTTGACAGAATTGAAGCCATTAACAATGGAGAATTTGACCAGTTTATTTCCGCGACAAATCTTGCGCAAAATGAATAGACGCTTTCGCTGATGGAATACCTAATCTGTCCGTAAGATATAAGCAAAGCGCTTCATTATTTATAATCCCCTCAAAATATTCCCGAACAGGAATATTTTATAGTCTTATGAGTTCAAAACCTTAAATTCTTCCCGAGCGGGAATAAAAAAATAAGCAGGCCATAACCATGCCGGTAAAAAGTACATTATTTGGGAGAAAATCATTGCAAAAAGTCCTCAATTGTTATATAAAATACAGCTATGAAAAGAACAATATCACCAAAACTTGAAAATTGGCTTAAAAGTCGACCCAGAAAACCACTTATTCTCAAAGGCGCCAGGCAAGTAGGTAAGACCTATATTATTACCGAATTTGGGAAAAAATATTTTGAAAACTTTCACCTATTTAATTTTGAAGAAAATGGGGAGATTCATGAAATATTTGATAGAAATTTAGATCCAAAAAAAATTATTGAGGAATTATCCTATGTCAACCAGATGCCGATTGATATCGAAAAAGATTTGGTTTTTTTTGATGAAATCCAGGAGTGTCCAAAGGCATTAACAGCCCTTAAATATTTTTGTGAAGGTATGCCGACCCTGGCCCTTATCTCAGCTGGTTCATTGCTTGGTATAAAATTGTCTGGAGAATCGTTTCCTGTTGGAAAGGTTGATTTTTTACATCTTTATCCCATGAGTTTTAGAGAATTTTTGGAAGCAAATGAAAACAAAATGTTGCTTTCTGCCTATGATGATTTTTCCTTTGAGCTTGGAACCCCGGATATGGCTCATCAAAAATTGTGGAGGGAATTGCTTAATTATTTTGTTATCGGAGGCATGCCTGAAATTATTAAAACCTTTATCAAAAATAAAGAAAATAAATTTATTGCGTACGAAAAAGTTAGAGAATCACAAAAGAATTTAATTGAGAGCTTTAATAAAGATTTTGCTAAACACAGTGGTAAAAATAATTCGCTTCATATTATTTCGGTTTTTGAAAATGTACCCATGCAACTGGCCGTAGAGGTGGATGTCTCTACAAAAAGATATCGTTTTAATCATGTTATTCAAGGCAAGCGGAGCTTTACACAGCTTCAGGGGCCAATTGACTGGCTTGAAAACGCCGGTCTCATCATCAAGGTAAATATTTGCAACAGGTCTGAAATACCATTGAAGGCCTTTTGCAAAAATAATATTTTTAAATTATTCATTTTTGATATTGGCCTTTTAGGCGCAATGTTAAATATACCTATTCAGTCAATATTAAAACAGGACTATGGAATAACAAAGGGTTATTTGGCTGAAAATTTTGTTGCGCAGGAATTTTTATCGGGTGGAATGAGTGAGTTATATTCGTGGACGGAAAGAAACTCTGAAATTGAATTTTTAATATACGAAGATGGAGATATTGTGCCAGTTGAAGTTAAATCTGGTCACAGAACACGAGCTAAAAGTTTTCAGCAATTTTTTAAAAAATATTCTCCTAAGAAGGCCTATAAGTTGTCGGCAAAACAATTTTCAAAGTCAAAAAACATTATTAATTTGCCTTTATATTTTGCCGGAAAACTTAATGAAATGTTGTAACCTTTTCAAGACAATCGAAGTGGTGAATTGTTCCAATAGATCTTTCTGTTACCCATAATTTTTCTTGGCCACTAGTGTACATCTATTAGGCTCATTTTCATAATGTACTATCGTCATGCCGTGCTTTTGTAGTACCTCGGCAAGTTCTTCACCGCTTGGCAGATAGTGATTGCAAATTGGTGGTTCCAAAGAAGCGTGAAAGGTGTTTATCTCCTCACGGCTCGAAAAATGGGCAATCACCAATCGGCCTTTCGACTTCAAAACCCTTGCAATTTCGGCGATTGTTTTTTCCTGATTATGAAAGTGTGGGAATGCGCTGAAACACAAAACAGCATCAATCTTATCTGAGATACAATTTAGATCTTCTGCGCTGCCTACAATTGGTATAATGTTAGTCGAGTTAAATTTTTCCTTAAATTGTTCGATCATTTTTTCAGAGGGATCAATAGCATAAATCTTGCCTTTATCACCGATGACTTCCAGAAGATATGGTATAAAAACACCTGTCCCGCAGCCGAGGTCTATAACGTGGGAGTTTGAATTGATACAAAGGCACGAGATAATCGCCCTAAAACTCTCCGGAGGCTCTTTGTAGATATTTACTTTATCCCATTTGTCCGCATATGAATCAAAAAATTCTTTTGTAGATTTCATGATTCTTGATCCTGTAAAAAGTGTGAGATCTTCACTACTAAAGGTGGAATAAGGGCTATTTGAATTATAAGTCCTGGTATAGCGAGAACGAAGAGGGAATAAAACTGATGGGCCATTCCAACACGCCCAAGGATGATGGAAACAAGAAGAATGGAGGCGATGCGCCCAGCAATCATTGCTGAAAATAGCGAGGAAAGAATGGATTTTTTCAGAGTATGAAACATCAAACCTACTACTGCACCATATGTTATTAGTTCAATGGTGATAGGGAATAGAGATATCGCTGGCGGCATCCCTGATGTAGCATAGCTGATGATTGGGCCTATTGCTCCGACGATAAGGCCACCTCTTATACCCATAACCATGCCGGCAAAAAGCACTGCAAAGTGCATTGGTAAAAATATTACACCTGCAATGCCAAACTGATGACAAATGTAAGGTAGCGCAACACTCAAAGCGGAAAAGCCGCAAAGAAATGTGAACCATTTTAAGGTACCTAAATGATAATTGACCCGCGTATGAAGTGTTGCTGAAATAATGTTGCTCATATTTTCTCCTTGCTGTCTTATTAATATTATTAGGTGGATATCGTCAATTCAAATCTTTATTAAAAGCATCTTTACATGAACCCTAAACTCGTTGCTTTAGATAATTTGTTGCTGCATATTGGGTATATTCAACTAATGATCGCAAATATTATCACCGGTAGCGAGGGCATCATTAAGATAAGCCGTAACGATTTCTTCGGGTGTGCCTTCTTTTGCGCCTACGACAACTGTGATGTTCTTTTCCGCAAAGAGCCCCTGCGCCCGTGATCCCATACCTCCGGCAATAATAACGTTTGCCCCCATCTCTGCCAGCCACTTGGGGAGCAACCCAGGTTCGTGGGGCGGAGCCTTAATAATTTCCTTACTTTTTACAGCTGGATGTTTTTTGGAATCGGCGACATACCAATCTCCACTGACTTTTTCTTCCATTCTGATGGCCTTAGGTGGACAAACGATTTCGCACACCTTGCAGCCTTCACACGATATTTCATCGATATAGTAAACTTCATCCTTCATCTTTACTGCATCGAATCTACAATGGTTAAAACAGGCTCCACATAATGTACACATATCTTTATCAAGGATGGCAACCTTGCCCGCCTTAAATTCACCCCTATCTTTTACCTTGGGATCCAGAAGGAGGTGCAAGTCTGCTGCATCAACGTCACAATCAGCCAATACAGCGCTTTCCGCAAGATGGGCGAAGCACGCTGTTATACTTGTTTTGCCCGTTCCACCCTTTCCGCTACCTATGGCTATCTTCATATCTCTACCTGGTCATCGGTGAACCGCACGACGGACAATTGATCGATGTGCATGGGACACCTCTTTGGTGCGGAATTTTTTTGCCACACTTTGGACATAAACACTCTCCACCAGGGCCAAACGCCTTACCACCACCAAAGCCCCTTCCGCCTCTGATCTGGCCACCCTGTGTTTTTCCTCGACCGACGCCTCGGCCCGTTCGCGGTCCCTTACCTGTAGGACCTGTTCCGTCTCCTCTTGGCATATTTCCTCCTATAATAGTTTTTGTTCCTTAATCTCCCTCCCCCCGTAAAGGGGCGTGGCCCCCTCGGGGCTTTACGCCCTAAGGGGGAGGGAAGCCTATCGTAAGATAGGCGGGGTGGGGGTGTCATCAACTAAAATATCCCCCTCCTCTTATTTTTTCTCTAGATTTCCTACATCCAATGTCCCTCTACATTTGCTGAATCCGTATATGTGAATTCGCCATTTTTAAATTTTTCTGCAGCCTCTTTAACCGTTCTAGTTGCACCCGTGATAACTTTGATTCCGGCAGCATTTAGGGTTTTAAAGGCCTTTGGTCCACAGTTGCCCGTTATGATAACTTTGGCACCTGTTGCTATGACATTTTGTGCCGCTTGAATGCCTGCCCCACTTGTTGCATTCAGGTTTTGTTCGTTATTAACGAACTCTGCCTTATCATTATCTGTTTCATATATCGCAAAAAAGGGTGCACGTCCAAAACGTGATTCTACTTCACTATCCAACGAATCTTTTGTCGCTGTGATTACAATTTTCATATATAACCTCACTCTTTTCTCATTTATTTTATTTATTTCATCTCCAACCACGGCGCCCACGTCCTTTGCAGCGTGGACCAAGATTGGATGGGGTAATGGTTACGTTGCCACCTTCAATCCTTATTGCCTTTCCATTTACCAAGGCATCAGCAATTGCCTTTCTCCCCTGAGCTAAGATCCTGCTGATTGTTGGCCTGGAAACACCCATTTTTTCTGCTGCGGTATCCTGATACAAACCTTCGAGATCGACCAGCCTTATGGCTTCAAAAACATCTCCGGTAATTACTACCTCAGATAGCTCTCTTAAGGGTATTCCGCGAGGCTTGTAGTATCTAACCTGGGGTGCTTTTTCGACGCAGCGCTTGATGATGGGTCTTACCATAAAAACTCCGTTATGAACATATGTTAATAACTATTTGGTGGTATGTCAAATGTTTTTTTGGGGTCCTAACGATATGACTATTATTTCCAATGATTACGGTTATTTAAATTAATGTCCCTTGGAACAATATGTATTCAATTCTAGAATTTTGGCTGTGGCGGAGATTGTTACTCCATAAAAGATGACGGGCTTATCTGTATTTAGAAAATTAACAATGGTGCAATTTACAATCGTAGAGCCTGTTGCAAAAATTACATCGCACCATTCTATTGCGTTGTCAGTGTTTTCGGGTGGTTCAATCTTGATCCCAAATTTTTCGGCACCTATATTGTCCTGGTCGAGGTCGATTACTCGGACGTCATTTTGCTTTGCAAGAAACTCGAGAAAACGTGGTTGAAGTCCGACCAGTAAAACTTTTTTGCCGGGCCCAATTTCTTTAAGTAACATTTCAGCGCATTCTCTTGGTTCAGTATCCTTACAATGAACTGTTTTGTCACAGAGCCCCAGATATCTATAGATGGCATTGAGCGCAGCTATAAAATCAGATCTTTTTCTGTTGGAATCAAGGGGCATTTTAATAAGTTTCCCTATACTATAATCGGCATTGCCACACTCATCGGTGAAGGCATGTCCTATTGAACCTTTGAAATCAGCTTCAACGATTTTCTCCTTACCCATGATGATGGGATAATCACTGTCTTCAGGGTTGCCTATGGCTTCTTCAGCAGTCAGGGCCTTGAACCTTATGGAAATGTTTTCGTTTTGAAGGTTGTTTTTCACAACCTCATTTTTTAACGCCTTCTTAAGTTTTTTATAAATTTCACTGCACCTGTTGAGATCCATTATTTGTCTCCTTTTTGATTTTAAGAAAAATAGATTTAAATTCTTCTATTAGAAACTTAACCGATACTAGCAGGAGAAAAACGCCAAATGCTTTTTTGAGTGTAGAGCCCGGGAGATAACTCGAAACCAGCACCCCCGTGACGGCCCCTAATAATGCGGCGGGTATTGTTTTTTGTATTGTTTTCTTGCAAAGGACCTTATGCTTTTTATGTACAATGGTTGCCGTCATTGTCAGAAAGAACATCGAGGTAAGCGATAGGGTGATTGCTGTGTGCATATCAAGGCCGATCATGATTACGAAAAAGGGCACGATGATAAGGCCGCACCCCACTCCCAGTAGGGTGGCCGTGAAACCGGCGATAATACCAAATATAAATATAGAGGTAAAATATCCCCACAAAGATGCTTCCTTTAAGATATCGAAGATGAAGAATGAAAAGTCATATGCTCCAAGCATCTTGAGCCCTGCAATTAAAATAAATATTGTAAAGGCAAGCTTGAGATAATTGGTTTTGAAGGTGCGCAGCAAAACGCCTCCAAGGATAACCCCCAAAATACATGCAGGTATAAATAAGAGGAAATAGGTAACGGGGATAGTTTGTTTTGATAAAATGATGTGACCCATTGCGCCGATCAGGCTGATGGGGATTATGGTCGCCAACGAGGTGCTGGCAGCCTTTCTGAAATCAAATTTGAATAAAGAAATAAATATCGGAACCATTATGGCCCCACCACCGACGCCAATCCCGGCACTAAAAAAGCCAACTATGAATCCGAGGAGTTTCAATTGCATAACGATACGGAGCCTATTCTTTCAATCAGTAAATAGCAACACTGTTAACGCTGTTTTCTTAGATTTTTTGATCTAACGGTGGCGATTTTGTTGCGGAATTTTTTGAAGGTGTGAACGGGTAACCGTAACATATTGTATGGGAACGATACCAGGAACCTGAAGCCCGTAACGGTGCTTATATTTAGGATGTTCCGTTGCATGATGCCGCGAAGTTCGCGCATCAGAATTTTTTCACTGGCCTCGCCATCCTCTTTAACAAACGCCAAGATTTGGATTACAATAAATCCCAAAATTGCGGCGATGAAGAATAGAAAATCCAATTCCTGAAAGTTGAGTGTCTGAAATGCGACAAAGGTGCCGGGGGAGGTCCAAGTCAATGTAAATGATAATTCGCTGACTGCGAAAAAATGTGCAATGGTACCGCCAATGATTGGAGCGATAAACATTGAAATCGATGAAATTACGCTGTTGATCGCAAGGTACGCGGTTGCCTCACCTTCAGGCGCCTGTTTTAATGCAATGTTACCTGCGGCCAGAAATGTTCCGGCGGTTGAAAATCCCCCAACCACGTGGATGATTATCAATAATGGAATCGTTAACATGTATTGATCCGGAAGGGTCGTGAAGGGCCACATCAGGATCACCAGCAAAAAGATAGGACCCGTAACGGCCAAGACTGTCTTGTTGGAGAAGTGATCTATAAACTTCCCCCACATTGGGAAGGCCAGGATGTTTGCCAGCTGGCTAATTATGGCCAGGCCGATGATCGCGCCCATTCCAAATCCTAAACGCTTCATTAGATAAACAACGAAGAAGGGGATAGCCAGGTTGATTGAAAAGTTCCATGCGCTCAAAAATATTACCGTAGGGCGATATGCAGGATCCTTTAATGGCGCAATTAAGCGTTTCCATAGTGGGTGGTTTCTTTCAGACAATCTTAATTTTGGATCCGGGATGCGCCCTAGAAAAAACAAACCCAAGAAACCAATGGATAGTCCAACCGCAAAAACAATTCCGAATGATTGAATTTCTTTTAGATTAAAGAGTTCGTGTTTTTCCAAAACGATTCCGGCGAAGATCAAAAGAAACATCGATAATGTTGTGGCAAGCTTCATTCGATGACTGAAGAATGATCCCATGATCTCTATCGGAACAAGGTCGCGCATCCATGAGTTCCAGCTGGTTCCGCAAATTGCCCCGATACTTGCCTGAAGTGTGATTGCAAGCAAACTGAGCGTTAGCGTCATTTTGGCATCACCCAAAAATATCGATACTATTGCGGGGACCCAAACCATCCTCGACAAAAGTGAGGTTGTAACGCAGATGGTTCTTCGTTTGCGGACCTTCTCTACGACAAGGATCGCCGGAATCTGTATTAACTGTGCTAGTGGTGGGATACCGGCGGCCACACCTATCCAGAAATGGTTTGCACCAAGTAGGACCAGGAAGGCGGCCAAAATTGGTCCGCCAACCAGGGTGATCAAACTCTGGGTGCAGATCCCATCAAGGATAACAGGGCGCAGTTCCTTTGGGTAATTAGCCATATCTTCTCTATACTCCTAAAATGCTGATCTTGCAATAGATCAAGATTGCAGCTTGTCACGCGGCGTTATTTATTATATCTAGAAAAAATGCAACTAAAATCGAAATTTGGCCTTATTTTTTTGTTCCTTTTGGCCCCCGGTTTCGTATTTGCGGGTGAGCCTCGGACTCTTGAACCATCCTGGCTGTCATTACTTCCACCACTGATTGCGATCTTCTTGGCGCTACTTACCAAGCGTGTGATTTTTTCACTCTTTCTTGGTGTATTTTCCGGCGCGCTGATCGTATTTGATTTTAATCCATTAGCCGCGTTTTTAAATCTTATTGGCAGATATATTTTGCCGGCTCTTACCGATCCGGACCATGCATCTATCATTATATTTAGTATGTTGCTTGGTGGAATGATCGGGGTTATTTCAAAGAATGGTGGAACATTAGGGATCGTAAAACTGGTAACGCGTTTTGCAAAGAACGCAAGGTGGGGACAATTTTCAACGTGGCTTTTAGGGATCATAATATTTTTTGATGAGTATGCGAATTGTTTGGTGGTTGGAAATACAATGCGTCCGATCACCGATAAATTTAAAATCTCGCGCGAAAAACTTGCATATATCGTTGATTCCACGGGATCACCGATTGCTTGTTTGACTTTATCCGTATGGATAGGGTTCGAGTTGGGCCTTATAAGTGATGCGATCAAGGGGACGGGCTTTACCGGTGATCCATTCAGTATCTTCATTGAGTCTATACCCTACAGATTCTATCCAATTCTGGCGCTGATTCTAACATTGATGGTTTCCGTGATGGGGCGCGATTTTGGATCTATGCTTAAGGCCGAAAGGCGTGCGCGCACCACAGGAAAACTTATTCGGGATGGGGCAACCCCTGCATCGGATCTAACTGATTTGGGCACGGTTACGGCGGGGAAGGATATCCCTAGGCGTTGGATCAATGGAGTTTTTCCAATTGTAACATTGATTGCGATCACTCTAATTGGATTATATGTAACTGGGAAGGATGCAATCATCGCAGCGGGGGGAAGTGATTTTAGTTTGAGAATTGTTTTGGCAAACGCATCGTCATTTACTGCGCTCTTTTGGGCATCGCTCAGTGCATGCGTGTTGGCGATTGCAATGACATTGGTGCAACGAATATTGCCATTGGCCGATATTATGGATGCGTGGTTGCATGGTGCAAAGTCTATGGTCCTGGCACTTGTGATACTGGTTCTTGCATGGTCGATAGGATATGTAACCAAGGAATTAAAGACGGCCGAGTATATCGTTCAGATTTTACAACATTCACTATCACCTCATTGGCTACCTGTTTTGACATTTATCGTGGCGGCTGCGATCAGCTTTGCAATCGGAACAAGCTGGGCAACGATGGCGATCTTGATGCCCATTACAGTTCCACTTGCATGGGCGTTGGTTCAATCGTATGGATTGGATGCGGCTTCATCGCAGCTTCTTCTCTATGGATCCGTAAGTAGTGTCCTTGCCGGTTCCGTTTGGGGGGATCATTGTTCCCCAATATCGGATACAACCGTTATGTCATCTATGGCCTCTGCCTGTGATCATATCGATCACGTCAAAACGCAGATGCCTTATGCAATATTTGTGGCAATCGTTGGGATGCTGGTGGGGGACATTCCAACCGCGTATGGATTCTCCCCGTACCTATCCATCATCATCGCTATTGGAATTTTTTATCTATTTTTGAGATTTGTAGGCAAGAAAGTCGATATTTAAAGTCATTCTGAGGGAGCGGCTGCGACCGAAGAATCCCGTGAGCACGCTGGATCCTTTCAGCCGAAGGCTGACCCGCCTCTGGCGGGCACTAATAACTACGTTCAGGATGACATTATGGGTGTCATTCAGGCTGTGTCACAATACTGTCAATTTAAGGTGACATACCCTCTCCCC
>CAZHVX010000046.1:9347-12929 GCA_964536295.1 uncultured Pseudomonadota bacterium | reverse complement strand
CTCCCCCAAGGGGAGAGGAACTTTGACCCAATTGTGACACAGCCTGATTGCGAGCGAAGCGCGGCAATCCCCATAGTTTTAATATAAAAAAAGGCAGCTTAGGCTGCCTTTTTCGTATTTGCATTTAGGGGATCCTTCAGTCACTTCGTTCCTTCAGGATGATTCACCTTCGGTGAATCATTTAGGGACCTTTTCCCAATCCTTCAAGAATTTATCAACACCGATATCTGTTAGTGGATGTTTGGCAAGTTGTTTGACAACGTTGAATGGAATGGTTGCAACATGGGCGCCCATCAGGGCAGATTCCAGGACGTGAATCGGGCTTCTGATCGAGGCCACGATTACCTCTGTTTCAAAATTATAATTTTCATAGATTTGAATGATGTCCCCAATCAGATCCATTCCAACGCTTGTTATGTCGTCAAGTCTTCCGACAAATGGACTTACATATGTTGCCCCGGCCTTTGCAGCCATCAATGCCTGATTGGCGGAAAAACAAAGTGTGACATTGGTTTTGATTCCCTTATCGCTGCAGATCTTCGTTGCCTTTAATCCTTCAACTGTTAATGGAATTTTGACAACAATATTTTTTGCAACATCTGAAAGTTTGATGGCCTCATCAACCATTCCCTTTGCATCAAGAGCGGTTACTTCTAATGAGATAGGGCCCTTAACCTCCGCGGTGATTTCCTTAATCACCGTGCTAAAATCCTTGCCGGTTTTTGCAATCAGGCTTGGATTGGTTGTGACGCCGTCACACATCCCCATTGCGTTGGCTTCCTTGATTTCATTGATATCGGCGCTGTCTATGAAGAATTTCATTGTTTTACCTCCAATTTAATTTGAGAACTTAGAATTTAGCTGAGAGCTGAGGTATGTTTTAACTCTCAGCTAAGCTCTAAGCTCTATTTTTACATTCCTATAATAAAAACTAACCTCAGCCTACTCATCCCTTCAGCCAGAGGCTGATCCGCCTTTGGCGGAAAGGGGGAGGTTAGGAGGGGGTGTTTTTAAGCTTTAGATTTACATTCTTTCGAACAATAAAAATTTCCTCTATATTCAATCATCGAATCACTGGGGACATAAAGATCGCACCCGGCGCACTTTACAAGTTCACTGGAAACCACAACATTTTGCTTTGCATTTCTTTGATTCATCTCTAAATTGCGCAGATACGACAAGCTGTGCTTCGTACGTTTCCAGAACTTAAAGACAAAGTAGATCATTACACCTATGATTATATATCGCAGCATATTACCTTAAAATTATCTTTTAGATTGTTAAGAATGAAAATTGCATCTGTTTTTAAAACCGGATGAAGAACGCCTGGTTCAATATCACAGAGTGGCTGCATTACAAACCTTCTATTTTCCATCTCCGGATGGGGGATGGAAAGATCCGGTTCTTGTACGATTTCATCATTATATAATAGTATGTCAATATCGATCGTTCTTGATTGTAATTTTTGGTGCCCTGGAGCACGCCCCATATCGCATTCAATAGAGTGTATGGTATTTAATAATTTTCTGGGGGTGAGGGATGTTTTGAGTTTAAGTGCGCAATTGATGAACCACTCCGAATCAAAATGATCGCGGGGCATTGGTTCTGTTTTGTAAAATTTGGATAATGCGGTGATGATGATTCCTGGATGATCTTTTATGCGCTCGATTGCGCCCTTTAGGTTTTGCAACCGATCGCCCAGATTTGAACCAAGGGATAAATAAACTATGTTTTCTAATTTTATCATTGTATTTGTGAACCACTAAGACGCAAAGAAATAAAGTCATCCTGAAGGAACGAAGTGACTGAAGGATCCAGATTGTACACGCTGGATTCTTCGCTATCGCTCAGAATGACATGGTGTCTTCGTGGTTAAATTAACCTAAATTCAACACGTCACTCATATCATACAATCCCGGTTTTTTGTCAACTATCCATTTTGCAGCCGTGAGGGCGCCCATGGCAAATACGCTTCTATCATGCGCTCTATGAGTGATTTCGAGGGTTTCTAGGGGATGAGAGAATTTGATCGTGTGATTTCCGACAACTTCGCCGTGTCTAAGTGCTTCAACCGGTATATCCTGAGATTTCCCGGCCTTTGTTTTTTGTGCAACCTGCAACATCATTTTGGCCGTTCCTGATGGCTTATCTTTTTTGTGAACATGATGGGTTTCAGAAATTTCAATCTTATAACTATCATTTAATGCATTGCCGGCATTCTTAATTAGGTTCCATAAAACATTTACACCAAGGCTCATGTTGGGGGAGAAAAGAATGGCCGTTTTATTTGAAAGGGTCCTAAGTTGGTTAATTTCATCTTCAGTCAAGCCAGTTGTTCCTATTACCATTGGTTTCTTTTTTCCGGCTGCAATTGAGGCATACTTCAACATTGCAGATGGTGTGGAAAAATCTATCAAGACATCGGCTTCATTGATCTGTTCATCAGATAGAATGTCATTCACGTCAACACCGGCTAGTAGATTAAGATCGGAATTCTCATTGATAAGATGAGAAATCATTTGACCCATTTTGCCTCTGGCGCCTATTAGTATGATGTTCATAGTTCTCATATAAGTTTGTATTGTTTCAAAACCCTAATCAGCTCTTCCTTATTCCTATCTCCCATCTTAGTCAAGGGGAGACGAAATTCATCCTCGCAAAGGCCCATTAAGGAAAGCGCCGTTTTGGTCGGGATGGGATTTGATTCAATAAAGAGAGCTTTAGTAAGATTTATTAACTCTTCATGTGTAATTTTCGCGGTTTTAATATCCCCAGATAAAAAGCTATTCCAAACCTTACAAACCTTTGCAGGCATTACATTGGATGCAACAGAGATTGCCCCAACTCCACCGGCCTCGTAGATTTGTAGATTAATTGGATCGTCGCCGGAGAGAATTGCGAAATCATCATCAACAAGTTTCTTAATTTTTTTGATCTGTTTAATATCTCCCGATGCTTCTTTTAATCCAATGATGTTGTCAATTTCTGCAAGGCGCCCAACGGTTTCGGGCAACATATTAACGCCTGTTCTTCCAGGAACATTATATAACACAACAGGAAGATCGGCTGACTTGGCAACGGTTTTGAAGTGTTGATATAGTCCTTCCTGCGTTGGTTTATTATAGTATGGGGTAACTTGCAGGGTTGCTTGAATTCCGGTCCGAAAGGCGGCCTTTGTCAGCTTGATTGCTTTTTCCGTGCAGTTTGAACCCGCACCGGCTATGACAGGGACGCGCGAGGCGGTTTGGTCGACGCATGTTTGGATGACGTGTGTGTATTCATCATCACTTAATGTTGTAGCCTCACCAGTTGTTCCGCAAACAACTATACCGTGAATGCCTTCTTGGATTTGACGTTCAATTAGATTTCGAAATGTTCTTTCGTCAAATTGCCCCTTGTGAAAGGGAGTAATTATTGCTGTGTATATACCTTTGAACATGAGAATTGCCTTATGTCTTTTGAAACAGGATGAACGCTGATTAACGCAGATGGTGTCCGCTTTGACTCATCCGCCCTTGGCGGATGAGTCAAAACGGATCTGGTGCCTTGTTTTCAATACTCAAAAGAAACAGTCTTTAAAAT
>CAZHVX010000046.1:4578-9247 GCA_964536295.1 uncultured Pseudomonadota bacterium | reverse complement strand
TCAAAACGGATCTGGTGCCTTGTTTTCAATACTCAAAAGAAACAGTCTTTAAAATATCAGCGTTTATCTGTGTTTATCCTGTTACGAATTAAAGGGCGATTTCGCCTTCGTATATAAACTCGGCTGGGCCCGTCATCGAAATACGATTGGTATTGCGATCCCATTCAATTTCCAATTGGCCACCCTTAAGGTTAACTCGAACCTTGCGTCCGGTATGTCCATTTAATACGCTGGCGACCGCTGCAGCACAGGCCCCCGTTCCGCAGGCCTGTGTTTCTCCCACGCCCCGTTCCCAAACACGCATCGCAATTTCATTTTTCCCCAAAATATCCACAAATTCAACATTTGATTTTTTTGGGAAAATATTTAGGGTTTCCAGTTGTGGACCGTATCTTTCGATATCTAACGTGTCGAGTTTTTCTTTAAAGATAACACAGTGTGGATTGCCAACAGAGAGGCAGGTGATTCTAAAATCCTTGTTATCAACTTTGATGGGGCGATTGATAATCCTTCCACTTAGGTTGACTGGAATCTCTTTTCCCTTCATCCTGGGTTCACCAATATCGACACGGCACTTTCTTATCCCGAGTATGGTTACTGGAATAATTCCGGCCAAGGTTTCGAATGTTAATTCCTTTTTCTTGGAAATGTTTTTTTCTTTTATATAGATAGCTGCACACCTGATTCCGTTTCCACACATTTCAGCCTCTGAACCATCGGCATTATATGTCTGCATTTTAAAATCTGCCTTTTTGGATGTCGAGATTACGATTGCCTGATCCGCTCCTATACCAGTGCTTCGGCTACATAGACCTCGCATCGCTGCCTTATTTCTGGGAAGATAGGGCTTTGTTGCTTCATAAAAAATAATACAATCGTTACCAATTCCATGCATTTTGGTGAACAGAAATCCTTTTTTTTGAGACTTGCGTGCCATAAAACCCTCTAACTTGTTGAAATTATTAGATTAAGTGTTAAGATAGTTTATCAGGGGTGCGTTCTGGTGTCAAGTATTCTCGCGCCAAAGGGTAATAAAAGGCTAAAATACTTGACTTTTACGGGATAATACTATTAATAGTGGACTTCGAGGCTCTGAGGTTAATTTCCAAGGGCAATCCACTTTTGGTTCGAATAGATCAGTAAAAACTAATTAAACGTAAAGGTTGTTGGATCCCCATCTTAAGTTTTCATGGAAAATTGCTCAACAGATGAATATGTGTATTTGTTTTCTGAGTTGTGGACACAACCAGTGTGTGAATCAATATAACTAAGGAGTAGAAGGTATGCATTTAAGTGAACTGAAGAAGATGACTATCGCTGAATTAATCAAGATGGCTGACAAACTCGAAATCGAGAACGCAGCTGGGATGCGTAAACAAGAGGTGATCTTTGCGCTGTTGCAGTCACATGCGGCCAGCAATAAGGGTATTTATGGTGATGGAGTGTTAGAAATCTTGCCTGACGGTTTTGGTTTCCTGCGTTCGCCTGATTACAGCTACCTCCCGGGCCCTGATGATATCTACGTTTCCCCATCGCAGATTAGGAAGTTTAGCTTACGTACGGGTGACACGGTGTCTGGTCAGATCAGGCCGCCAAAGGAATCAGAGAGATACTTTGCGCTATTAAAAGTTGAAAACATCAACTTCGAGGAACCGGATAAGGCGAAGCATAAGATACTTTTTGATAACTTGACGCCACTTTATCCAAATGAAAAATTAAACCTGGAAACAGATCCAAAGAACTTCTCCACAAGAATTATGGATCTTTTAACTCCTATTGGTAAGGGACAACGTGCATTGATCGTTTCTCCTCCAAAGGCGGGTAAGACAGTTTTGTTGCAGAACGTTGCCAATGCAATCAGGATAAGTCATCCTGATACGAAGATGATGGTTCTTTTAATTGATGAACGTCCAGAGGAAGTTACCGACATGGAGCGTTCCGTCAATGCAGAGGTTGTTTCATCAACATTTGATGAGCCTGCACAACGTCACGTTCAGGTGGCAGAGATGGTTTTGGCGAAGGCAAAGCGCCTTGTTGAACACAATTATGATGTTGTTATTCTACTTGATAGCATTACGCGTCTCGCACGTGCCTATAATACAGTTGTTCCGCCATCTGGAAAGATTTTATCGGGTGGTGTTGATTCAAACGCGCTTCATAAACCAAAGCGTTTCTTTGGTGCCGCACGTAATATTGAAAATGGCGGAAGTCTTACAATTGTCGGTACGGCTCTTGTAGATACCGGAAGCCGTATGGATGAAGTCATTTACGAAGAGTTTAAGGGTACGGGTAATATGGAAATCCACCTCGATCGTAAACTTATGGAAAAGAGAATCTTTCCATGTATGGATATCAATAGATCTTCGACACGTAAGGAAGAACTGCTTCTTGCGGATGATGTGCTGCAGCGTGTTTGGATCTTAAGAAAGTTGCTAGCTCCACTTAATCCAATCGATTCAATGGAGTTTTTGCTTGATAAGTTTCGTCAAACAAAGACAAATGAAGAATTTTTGAAGAGCATGAATAATTAGAAAAATTGCACATAAAGTAAACCGACAATTATAGCAACCCCACTTTATGAACCACATTTTGTTTAAGCTAAAGCCCGAGCTAAACCATCTCTACACCAACAAACCAGAGACAGAAACCGTGTATTTCAACATGTTCGGAAACTATTTCTATCTAACTGAGGGATATTATAGCTCGCTTGATGCGCAGATAAAGGATCAGATAGTGTTCCCAACGTTAGAAGATACACTAGATGCATACGTTGTTCCACTGGCAATGGAAAAGGCGGCAATGAATGATATTCTGATTCCTGAATACAAAATCGTGAATGACGGGATAGGAATCAAGTCCCCAGTTTTGGTTTATCCAATAAATCCATTTTCAGAAGCAAGTGAGATTGTGGTTAGTGAAGATGAAATTATCGAAAAAGTAAAAAATGTTACGCGTTCTGGTAAATATGCTGCGCTAGTTCAGCAGCTTCCGGTAAGTGACTATAGAATAGATAGTGTAAGATGTGTGCTTGGAAAGACTTTGGTACCAGAATACAATGATCTTGCATGGAAGATTTTTAAAATATTCAAGCTTCCACTTATGAAGATAAAAATTATTGTCACAGTTTCTAGTTATCTCTTTTCGTCTATTGAGCCTATGGAGTTTGATTCACTTACATTGAATGAAAAGAAAATATTAGAAGGGGCAGGCTCATGGCGAAAATAGCAATCTTCACAGAACGATATACTATCCGAAGATCGATGGAGCTGACCGCGCTTTCCAATTTTCGTCTTGCCGCGTTTGAATTGGGACATCAATTGGATTTCTTATTCAGAAATGAAATTAAGTTTTTGGATATGTATGATGGTGTGTTTATCCGTGCCCTAACAGATCCATTAAATGCCAGCTATGTTGTTGCAAGACTGGCGCAGATGAAGGGTAAACGCGTGTTGGACGACCCACGAAGTATCAGGATTTGCTGTGATAAAATTAATATGTATGCTCACCTAATGAAGAAAAAGGTGTCCATGCCCGAAACTTGTTTTTTAAATGTCAATGAGGTTACAATAGAAAATGCAACAGAACTTTTTGAGTCGTATGGAATGCCATTGGTGCTAAAGGCGCCCAATTCAAGTTTCTCTGCATACGTTAATAAGGCCAATACTCCGGATGAATTTGTAAAAATCGGTAAGAAATTTTTAAGACGTGCGGATCGTATTGTGGTTCAGCAATATATTCCAAGTAAATTTGACTGGAGAATTATTACACTGGATGGAAAGGTTCTTGCAATTGCAAAATATATCATGCCTGAGAATTGCTGGCGCATCCATGATAAGGATGAAGACGGAAAATCGATTGAGTGTGATGTTGTTGGAGTCAAAAAGGAAAACGTTCATCCTAATCTTATCAAAACGGCCCTCTCTGCTGCAAGTGCTATTGGCAGCGGATTGTACGGTGTTGATGTGAAAGAGGTTGATGACGAATATTATGTTATTGAAGTAAATGATAATCCAAATATCGATGCTGGCATGGAGGATCAAACCTCACCAAATATCTATAAATGGATTGTTCAATATCTTGCTGGGGAGGATTTTGAAGGTTTGTAAGATCAAATATAGAAGGGCCGGGCTCAATGATCTTGAAAAAATCGTGGAATTTGAAAAGGCCTGTTTTTCCAGTTATGATATTTTATCCCGCACAAAACTTTTACGCTTCTTAAAGAATCCATTCAAATCGATAACCGTTGATATAATAAGTGCAGGCAAAGATCCGGTTGGATATGTAATTTGCCTATCAAGAAAAAATAGCTCAGTTATTCGTTTGTATTCCCTTTGTATATTGCCTAAGTTTCTTGGGATGGGTTATGCCAAGGCCTATTTGGACAAGCGGTTGGCCGAATTTGGCAAATATAATACCGCAAGCCTTGAGGTTAGGCTCTCCAATAAAAGGGCAATCAGGCTCTATAAAGACCTTGGATTTCGGGTTAAAGAAAAGCTCCCCAAATATTACAATGATGGTGTAGCCGCCTATCGAATGACAAAATCCATTTAATGGTTATAGTATAACCACTTAATATCATTAGAGAATTAAGTTTTTTAACTTTTTTCTGGCAACTTTTTCCAAAATTTGACGATAATAATAGTAGAAGGGGTAAGTAACACGGGGAAGT
>CAZHVX010000046.1:0-4568 GCA_964536295.1 uncultured Pseudomonadota bacterium | reverse complement strand
GAGCAGGCAAGCGACAACGCTGCAGCACAACAGCAGGAAATAAACCTCGATACAAATGTTCCGGTCGTAGATGGCATGGAACTAGAGGGCGTTTTTAAGATCATCGCTATATATATGGATACCGATGAGTCTGCAGAGATTTTCAGGGGCGACACAATCTATTCCGATAAGTTGGTTTCCGTTGATGGTTCAACCGATGGCGTTGTGTGGGATTCTGAGGAGAGACCAGAGGTTAAAATTTATGACAAGAACAATTACTCAAAGATTGTTTTCAAAAGCAATGGTACGTTCGCTTTGAGATACAAGTTTGTTAATGAAAAGAATAAAACGGTCCAATTAGGGGACTTGGATTACGGTATGCAATATGGTTACTATGATGTCTACGAAAGCGTTGCTTCATTTGAAGTAACGGGAAAACATCCTTACGGCGTGGTAGATTCCAGTATTACCGATTACAACGTCGAAGTTTACGGTGATATCGTTGTGCTGCGTGCTATCGACCAAAATCAAGACGTTGGTGACTTTGTTATGATCCACGCTGAAAAGTTGTAAGAGTATTTGAGAGGTGTTAGGTTTAAATAAAGCCCCGGTTGGGAAACCAGCCGGGGCGTTTTTTTTAGACAGGATTAACAGGATTGTTTATTTTGTCATTGCGATCCGCCAAAGGCGGAGAAGCAATCCCCCGAGAAACAATACTACTCCGGGGATCGCCGCGTCCTCCACCAACGGTGGACTCCTCGCGATGACATAAAAGAAATCCAGTTAATCATGTCGAAAAGAAAGATTCATTTTCCCCAGATATCTACTTTTGTTCCATCTTTGAGATTTTTATTTCCCTTAACAACAACGATGTCATCCTCGGAGAGGCCCGAGCTGATCTCTGCTAGATTTCCATGTCTTCTTTCAAACTTCACTGGCGTTTTGTTAGCGGTCCCCCTTTGAACGACATAAACAAATATTTCTCCGCCGTCATGCATCAGGGCAGAGGATGGAATCAAAAGACTCTTCTTTCCCTCTCCAAGCGTTATCTCCGCAGTGATCTTCATATCAGACTTGTAGATGTTGTTTGGATTTGGGATTGAGCTTTGAACCAGTACGGTGTTTTTATCGGGATCAACATTTGGCGCTATATATGATATGTCGGTTTTGACCTTTGAACCCGTTGTCTCGATCGTTATATTCAAAGGCATTCCCAGGCTCAAATTTTGGACCTTGTCCGCGGGAACGTTGAACAAGCAGGCGATAGGATCGGCATTTGTTATCTTCAACATTACATCACCCTTGCTGAATGCATCATTTGTCAGCGCACTTAGTTCGGTGACCACCCCCGTCATCGGACTTCTGATGACTAGATTATCAAGCTGGCGCTCCATATCTGAAATTGTGCCTTGATGTTCCTTTATTGCGCCCCGATTTGTGCTGATATCTGTGTCAAGGTTGTCATATTGTTCCTGATCGATAACACCCTCTTCCAAAAGTCGATCTTTATTTCTTTGATAATATTCGTTTTTGTCGAGAAGTGCCTCTGCTTCGCGCAGTCGTGCGCGTGCAAGTTCGATCTCGTTATTAATTTCGTCCTCGGAGAGTTGGATGAGGATATCATCCTTTGAAACGCGTACGCCTTCCTTTATATAAAGGTTGGAGATTTTGCAGCTGCTCTCGCACTTGATTGAAAATTCATCCTGGGCCTCAAGTTTTCCCTCGATCGTTATGATGGCGGGTTTTTCTATTATTCGAACCCCCTCAACGGTGACGGGGATCGTTTCCTCACCCCCTTTAAAGAACTGGCTGATCTTGCTTGTTGAATCAGAACAGGCGTGGAAGGCCAAAATTATTGATATTACACCGAAAATTGCGGTTAGTCTGTTATCCCTCATGCGGGGGATTATAGGAGATAGTTGATAGATTGTAAATATATTCCTGTTAAACACTAAGATATGAAGATTTTTATTGTTTTCTTGCTGAATTGTTAAATGGCTTGGTGTATTTAACCATCTAACAATAGAACCATTAAACCATAAAGTTTTTAGTATCTTAGTGACTTTGTGGTTGAATATATCCGCGTATATCTGCGTTGAAGATCAGTGGAAAATCCGCGTTTTAGGTGACGGTGTGACTACTACTTCATATTGACATATTGAAGTGGAATCTCGAACTCCTTCGTCTTAAGGGTTTCGATGACCGTTTGAAGGTCATCAATTTTTTTACCTACAACGCGCACCTGTTCGTCTTGGATGGATGCCTGAACTTTGAGGCTTAAACCTTTGATTATTTTTACGATCTCTCGTGCAGCATCTTTCGACATTCCATCGTTAATCTTAATATCTCTCTTCAAAAATCCATGCGAAGTGGCTTCGGGTTTTTTAAATTCCAGGCACCTTGGGTCAACCTTTCTTCTGGCGCAGTTGCCTCGGAACATTTCTTCTAAGGCATTCATTTTCATCTCATCAGCAGTCACAACATGAACTGTTTTTTCTTTTTTATCCAATGTTATGGTTGTCTTTGAATTTCGAAAATCATATCGTGTCGCAACTTCACGGATCGTGATGTTTACGGCATTTTCTAATTCATTCATGTTGACCACGTTTACAATATCAAATGATGGCATGTGTCCTCCTAATCATTTATCGTTGCGTTTTTTTCGACAGGATTAACTGGATTTCTTCTGAGATAAAGAAACAGGTTACAAGTAACAATAACCAAACAAGCTACAATAACCAATATTCAAATTAGTGTTTGGAGCTTGAAATTTGTAATTTGTTTGTAACTTGTAACTTGGTTTTTGTTACTTAATTACAGAACAATCCTGTTAATCATGTCAAAAAGCAATTTCTTATTGTCATCAAACTTAGGGGTAAGTTGCTGTAACTTCCGTACTCAATCCTATATTATTGATTATAATATACAAAGAGGTTATTGTGAAATTATATGTTTATCCCCACAACAAAAGAAGAGGCCAGGCGGTTAGGGTGGAGCTCGCTGGATGTGATCCTCGTTACCGGAGATAGCTACATAGACAGCCCCTTTGTCGGGGTGTCGGTCATCGGGAAGATGCTCATAAATAAAGGGTTTCGCGTGGGTATCATTGCGCAACCGGGGGTTGATACTTTGACACGCGCCAGGTCGCACCCTTCAGGGTGCGATTTAAAGCGCGGCTCAGTATCAACCCTGAGCGGAGTCGAACGGGTTGATACAGAAGATGATATCTCAAGGCTGGGGGAACCCCTGCTATTTTGGGGAATCACAGGTGGGTGCATCGATTCAATGGTTGCCAATTACACCGCCTCCAAAAAAAGAAGGAAAAAGGACGATTACACCGCAGGGGGAGATAATAACCGCCGCCCGGACCGTGCCGTTATAGTATATTCGAATCTCATAAGAAAAAATTTCAAAAATACAAAGCCCCTTGTTCTCGGGGGGATCGAGGCAAGCCTTAGGCGAATCCCGCACTACGATTTTTGGTCAAACCGAATCCGAAGATCGATATTGTTCGATGCAAAGGCAGATTATCTGATCTATGGCATGGGTGAAAGGCCCACACTTGAGTTGGCAAAAAGGTTGAAAAACGGGGACGACACAAAAGATATTCGGGGCATATGTTACATAGCCAAAGAACCGCGCGATGGTTATCTGGAATTACCACCATACGAAGCGCTGCCCAGTGATAAGAGTGCGTTCATAGATATGTTCAATGCCTTTTACAAAAACAACGATCCGGCTACAGCAAAGGGTCTCTTTCAAAGGCATGGCCAGCGATACCTTGTCCATAATCCCCCTGCGCCATATCTTTCAACAGATGAACTTGACGATATTTACGAAATGGATTTTGAAAGAGATCTGCACCCCAGCCATAAAAAAAGTGGTGGGGTGAAGGCCCTTGAGACGATAAAATTTTCGATCCCAACCCACAGGGGATGTTATGGGGAATGTAATTTCTGCGCTATTTCAGCCCATGAAGGAACAACGGTGAGGTGGAGAAGTGAGGGATCAATTATCAGAGAGGCAAAAAAAATAGCCGTACGTTCCGATTTTAAGGGATATATTTCGGATATAGGCGGGCCGACGGCAAATATGTATGGATTTGAATGCAAAAAAAAGCTGAGCAAGGGGAGCTGCGCAGATAAAAAGTGCATATATCCCAGCGTTTGCCGGGAGCTAAAACCGAACCACAGCACTCAGATATCTTTGCTTAAAGGCTTAAGGAAAATAAAAGGGATCAAAAAAATATTTATATCCTCAGGGATCAGATACGATCTTCTTCTCTCAGATAAGGCTTACGGGGAACAATACCTAAGAGAAGTCGTGGGCCATCATGTGTCGGGGCAGATGAAAGTAGCCCCGGAACATACCGAAGAAAATGTTCTTCGGATGATGGGGAAAGTCGGGACGGAGTCTCTTATCGAACTTGTAAGGCTTTTTAATAATTTTTCAAGGGCCGCGGGAAAAAAGCAGTACCTAACCTATTATTTCATTGCGGCGCATCCGGGGTGCGATGAAGGAGACATGAAGGGACTAAAAAGTTTTATCTCGCGCAATTTAAAAACAAACCCCGAACAGATTCAAATTTT
>CAZHVX010000045.1:9800-13212 GCA_964536295.1 uncultured Pseudomonadota bacterium | reverse complement strand
GAAAATCACCTGCCCGTTCGGCCGTTAATATATAGGCTTGGATGAACGGCCTCTCGAGGCCGCTCAACCGACTCCCCAAACTACTTTGACCTTCGACATCACAGATAAAAAATGTATCAAGTACAAACACTCGTCCAGAAGTATGGCTTATCAAAAAAAAGTGATCTTGGGGTGTTGATTTAGCGAAAGCAATACCACAATGTCGCTTGTTTTTGATAAGTCCTATAATCAATCATTATGTGAGGTTGGGGATTGTTGATAGGTAATCAAATATTTGGGATGAGGTGGCCGGCTTCTTTCTCTGCAATTTCCTCTGGTACGTCTTTGGTTGCCTTGAAGAGTGAGGATGGCACTCTTCGCAGGAGAATGGTTCCTAGGATTCCCTTTAGGATACAATTTGTAAACATCCAAAGTAAGGTTAATGCGAAAATTAGTTCCTCGGGGGTCGCCAATCCATTCTCAATGATTGCACCACTTAGATGTGGCGATAGTAGAACAACCATTGCGACATTTGTTGTCCCCAATCCACCGGGAGTAAGTGGTAGGCATCCTATCAAATAAACTATTGGTATATTACAGAGGATTTGGACGAATGGAATGTGGCATCCAAAGGTTTGTACTACGTAGTAAAAGAATACTATTATTGTCAGCATTATTGGTAGGCGTGCGAGCCAAACTAAAATGTAATCTCTAACTTTAGCTTGATTAAAGATATGAAAAATCTTTTTCCCCCTGAGCCATTCGAAAAATCTTAAATTATCAAAGCGTGTAGAAATTTTTGCAAAGCCTCTGCGCCAAAAAAAAATCTTAAATATCAAAATTCCATAGGCAATAAGTGCCGTTGTTTGAACGATGTATTTCAGATCAACCCCTGCGATATCAAATTGCAGGAAAAAGGAGCCAATCAATGCGAGAGTTATTATCCAATAAAGATCCAAGAATCCTATAAAGAAAAATATTCCAAGGGCCTCAAGGATGGGGATGTTTCGCGTCCTTTTTAGATAGTATGCAAAGGCAGCTTGAGAGGCCGCATAGTTTACAATCATGATCAGATAGGTCAGCCCCCGCGCCTTCATGATTTCGCCGGTACCTACCTTATGGGAAAAATGGCTGATGACCTTTGCCGTAACAAAAGAATCGAAGATATATACAAAAACAAAATAGGCCACTGAGGCAGAGATGAAAGCCCAAAGATTTACATAAGTTATAACTCTGTAGACCTGTAAAAGGGGATATTTGCTGAATAAATAAGCGAAAATGCCTGCTGCGATAAGCCATGGAATGAGTTTCTTGAAAAAATTCATAAGTCATCCAAAATAGTTAGCAACTTTTCTGGTGATCCAACGATAACCAGAGTGTAGGGGAAGTTCATAACAATTTGAAAACTTATAATGCACGATTACCCAGGTATCTGTCAACTTTAGAAAAAAGGATTGGCGGGGGCTTGGGAGAAGAAGACAGCCCCCGTCTCTCATATCCCCCATCTTCTTCTCCCGCTTGATTTTTCATGGCCGGTTGTTCGAAAAAGCAACCGGCCATTTTTTTACCAAGATAAGATATGGATTCGAGGGCTTAAACTGTGTAATTCAGACCCACAATATAATTTTCGGATGATTCCTTGCGTGTGGCCTTTGGGACGTAGATTGCGACTTTTTCAAAATATTTTTGAAGTTCAGTTTTAAAATCCTTGACTTCATTTCCCTCAAAGATCTTTGCCAGAAAGTTTCCACCAGGTTTTAAAAGTTTATGTGCCGAGTCCAGTGCGGTAAGGCAAAGTTCGTAGGACGCGAATACGTCCTTAAATCTTATTCCAGATAAATTTGGAGACATGTCAGATACGACAACGTCGGCCTTTCCTTGTAGCGTTTCTTCAATTTTTTTAAGTTCGATAGGGTCCGTGATATCGCCCTTAAAGATCGTGATATTTGGTTTGGGTTGGATCTTTACTTCTAAGAGATCAATCCCTACAACCTGACCCTTTGGCCCTGTATACTTTGAAAACATCTGCAACCATCCACCGGGGGCGCAGCCAAGATCCACAATCTTGTTTCCGGGTTTAACCAGCTTATACTTGATTTGAAGTTGCTCGAGTTTATAGCTGGCCCGACTGGCCAAGCCCTCTTCCTTGGCCTTTTTGTAATAGTGATCTTTTCGGTTATATGAACCCATGTGGCGCAGCATAGAATATGTAAGTCTATAAGTCTATAAGTCATTGGGCCTAATAGGTCATATTATGTAACAATAATAACAGGTTGTAGACTTAACGACCCAAGGACCTAATGACTTATAGACTTATTTTAGCAACTTTTTCCAAAATCTGCCGATAATAATAAAGAATAGTACTGTGCTCTTTGTATCTTTAATAAGTAGGGTGTGAAGTTTGGTTTTTGGGGTATATAGCCCCCATAAATTCCCAACTGACACCACTTTAATCCCTGCGCTATTTGATAGCGAATAAAATATCGAATAATTACAGGGGGTTATAAGAGAGCAAAATAGGTCTTATAGCTTGGGTTTTGGCACAAGGATTGCTTTAAAAGGGGTGGGTAACAAAACTTTAAGGAGATTAAATTATGATTTTTGGTGGAGAAATTGATCAAATAAATGGTTTTTTAAAGATGATTGAAGGGCCTATCGCCGAAAGTGCGGAACAGGTTATCGAGCTTGCAAAGACTGCGATGACACCGGCATTTGATGCCATGGTTAAAGGGCTGAGTTTTTTGAATAAAGAATTGACGGATGCTTGGAAAGCCATTCAAAGTGATCATGAAAAATCAAGTGCAAGGGTGTTAGAGGCATCGGCAAAGCGATTTGTAAAAGGTACCAATGAAGTCTTAGATCAAACCGCTGACCAATTTATTGCGATTGCCGAAACGTTGGGCGAAAGAATCCACACCGATGGAAAGGGTTTGTTGGCTGCAATTTTGAGGCTGAAGATGCATGATGCACCAATGCATCACGATGATAAATCGGAGATTATGAGTTAATAGGGGGATGTGATATGGCTAAGCGTTGGACAAGGGAAGAAACACTTAAAGTTATTGAATATCTTTTAGAAAAAGATTATGAATTCAATCATCCAATCTTGAAAAAGGTTCCTCATGATTTACGTCTGGCATTGAATCAATATATTCGTTATGGAACAAACAACTTGGCATATAGAGCAGTTGATTTTGATATTGAGTCATTGTCAGATGAGGAATTCTGGAGACGAATCGATGAGGTTAAATATTCGGGAACGATTGAAAACAATGCCGCCGCTACAATTATAAAGATGGCAGAAAAATTTAAATTAAGTAATTGAGGAGTCGAAGACTCCTCATCCTGAGCTGTGCCAGGGGCACAGAGAAGGATCTCCAAAGAGGGAAAAGAGTAAGGTTAAAGGGGGAATCGAAAGATTCCCCATTTTTTT
>CAZHVX010000045.1:0-9700 GCA_964536295.1 uncultured Pseudomonadota bacterium | reverse complement strand
AAGGGGTTTTGGTGATCTTTGAAAAATGAACGCTTGGTATAAGAAAGCCCACCACCTAAGGTGGAGGGCAGGCTTGGCCCGCCTACGTCCTTGTTCAGGACTTCGGCGAGGCACAATCTCGTAAGTTTTTCGGCGACATAAAGCCGCCGCAAAACTAACGATCTTGTGTGGGTAGGGACAGAATCGAACTGCCGACACGAAGATTTTCAGTCTTCTGCTCTACCGACTGAGCTACCTACCCGGGTTTCATTTATCATGAAACAACCCCGAAGGGTTCGCGTTTTTTATACTAATAGTGGGTGGGTGTCAAGCGTCTATGGGTGAGCTTATTAAGTATCGATGAAATGGTCTTTAACAGGAGAGAATGGTAACTTTTGTGACTTGCAAATGAAATAAGTTGAAAAAGTCAAGAAAAGTTATCGAAAAAAATTTTCCTTTGCTTTCATGATACTTATTAGATTAATTGAAGGACTATTTGAAGTGTTAGGGGTAAAAGTGCTGAAAAAATAAGCAAAATTTATCCGGCACTAAAATTGACGGGAATTGAAAATTGTGTTATAAGTTATCTCGAAAATTAAGGATTTAGGGTGTAACTTCTTGAATATGTTAGGTGAATTGTTTCAAGGGGTCAATCAAAAAAGGAGGGTTAGATGGCAAGACGTTCTAGCGTGAGCGAGCAGTTTAAGGTCGGTGACAAGGCTGTGTATCCGGCCCATGGAGTGGGTACGATTTCAAGCATTGAAAAGCGTGAGATTGCGGGCGATCATCAGAAGTATTATATCATGAAATTTTTGGATAGTGGAATGACCATAATGGTTCCAACCGGCAATGTAAGGCATGTTGGTTTGAGAGAGGTTATTGATCCAAATGAAGTTGATATCGTTTATGATATCCTTCGTGAAAGGGATATCGTTATTGATAATCAGACCTGGAATCGCCGCTATCGTGAATATATGGATAAAATCAAGACTGGTTCTATCTATGAGGTAGCCGAGGTATTACGTGACCTATCGCTTTTAAGGTTTGAGAAGGAGCTTTCCTTCGGTGAAAGAAAGATGTTGGATACTGCCAGAAATCTAATTATCAAAGAACTAGCCGTTGCCCAGGATTTTTCAGAGAATGAAGTTGCCGATGAGATCGATCAGATCTTCTTAGATGCCTAATTCGAAGTAATAAGTTAAAACAGGCCCCATCTGCCGATCGCGGATGGGGATTTTTTTTAACGCAGATTTACGCGGATTTTTAACACGAATTTGAGAAAAAAATAGAATTAATAAATGTATTGCCATTATAATCAAAATCCTTTAGAAAATGCACATATGACAACTACAGCGATAATAACCGCAGCCGGCCAGGGTAAAAGAATGGGTTCAGCTACTCCAAAACAATTTTTGGAGCTGCATGGAAAGCCGATTATCTGCCATACCATGGAGCGATTTCAGATGGCCCCCTCGGTGGATTCAATAGTTATAACGGTGGGTGAGGATGATATCGAGGGTTTCAAGAATGATATCCTCAAGTGGTGGCCCTCCCCAAAGGTTAAAAAAATTGTGGTTGGTGGTGCTAAAAGACAGGATTCTGTGTGGGCGGGGATCCAGGCGATAGATTGGGAGTGTGAATATATTGCCGTGCATGATGGGGTTCGTCCATTGGTGTTGGTTGAGAATATCGAGGATGTAATCAAAAACGCCAAGGCAACGGGTGCTGCAATCTTGGCAACTCCACTCAAGGAGACAATCAAAAGGGTTAATGGTTTAAGGATTGAGGAAACAGTTGATCGTTCCATTCTTTGGGGCGCCAAAACGCCGCAGGTTTTTAAAAAGGATTTATTGATTCAAGGATATGAAAAGGCATTCGCGGATGGATTTGTTGGAACCGATGATGCCTCTTTGGTAGAACGTTTGGGTTATGAGGTTTCCATTGTACCTGGTAATGACAATAATATTAAAATTACAACGCCAGAGGATCTGCTTATAGCCGAGGCTATTTTAAAGGAGTAGTTTAATCATGAAAATCGGAATAGGATACGATATACACAAACTGGTAACTGGGCGTAAACTCATTTTGGGTGGAATTGATATCCCACATGAAAAGGGCTTGCTTGGGCACTCTGATGCGGATGGGTTGTTGCATGCAATCTCTGATGCCATGTTGGGTGCGTTAAGTTTGGGGGATATTGGACAACAATTCCCCGATACGGATCCGAAATTCAAGAATGCCGATAGCTCGAAACTTCTTACTCAGGTCAATGCCCTTATTAATAAAAAGGGTTTCAAGGTTTCAAATATTGATTCCAATATCATTGCAGAACGTCCAAAGATGAATGACTACATCCCGATGATGAAGGAACGTATTGCGAAGATTTTGAATATTGATATAGACGTCATTGGGATCAAGGCCAGAAGTAACGAGGAATTGGGCCCCATTGGAAGATGCGAAGCCATCGCCTGCCAGGCCGTCGTCCTATTGGTTGAGTCCGTTTAGTCTGTTTTGTTGGTTTGGATCGTTTTCATAACGGACTAAACTAACTAAACGGACTGAACTAACTAAACAAGGTTATGTATATTTACAATACTCTTACTCGAAGGAAAGAAAAATTTGAACCGATTAATCCACCCAAGGTTGGAATGTATGTATGTGGGATTACGGCATATGACGAATGTCATTTAGGACATGCGCGTGCGGCAATTTCCTTTGATGTTATCTATAAGTATCTGAAGTACTCGGGTTATGACGTTACATACGTTCGCAACTTTACAGATGTTGATGATAAAATCATTAATAAGTCCAATCAAGAAAAGAAAAGTTGCGAAGAAATCTCAGCAAAATATATTGATTGTTACTTAAAAGACATGAATTGTCTTAATGTTGCAGAACCGGAGATTCAGCCCAAGGCAACAGAACATATTCAGGATATGATCAACACGATTCAAAAATTGATCAACAATGGGTTGGCGTACGAATCAAAGGGGAATGTGTATTTTTCGGTAAGGGCTTTTCCGGGATATGGCAAACTTTCAGGCAAAAATATAGAGGATCTGGAATCTGGCGCACGGGTCGAGCCGGGTGAGGAGAAGAATGATCCATTGGATTTTGCCCTCTGGAAGACCTCTAAGCCGGAGGAGCCTGCATGGGATAGCCCATGGGGAAAGGGGCGCCCAGGGTGGCATATAGAGTGCTCTGCTATGAGTTCTAAGTACTTAGGTCAGCCATTTGATATCCACGGTGGAGGTATAGACCTCGTGTTCCCTCATCATGAAAATGAGATTGCCCAGGCCGAGGGTGCAGAGAAAAAACAGTTCGTTAAATACTGGATGCACAATGGGCATATCAATATCGATTCGGAAAAGATGTCAAAGAGTTTGGGAAATTTCAAAACGATCAAAGAGGTTGTATCAAAGATAGATCCAGAGGCGATAAGGTTTTTTATCGTTTCAAATCATTATAGATCTCCAATTGATTATACAATGGATACAATGGCACAATCGAAAGAAACGCTGGAGCGTTTCTATGAGATGTCAAATCGTCTTAATCAGGTCGTTGGTAAAGATAAATTTAATGCCAATGATTTGAAGGGTGATGCAAAACTTGTTTTTGATAAGATTACAACGGTTGAGGATAGATTCAAAGAGGCGATGGATGATGATTTCAACACCGCGCTGGCGGTAAGCCTTCTTTTGGAACTGGTAAGGCCAATAAATAAACTTTTAGATAGTAAAGCCGAAAATGTGGGTCTGCTTCTTTGGGCCAAGGAAGAATGGAGCAAAAATTGCGAAACGTTGGCCGGTGTTTTGGGTGTTTTTGGATCGGATCCAGGGAATTATCTTGAGAGAAACCATTCCAGACAAATTTCAAAGACCGGCGTTGATGCCGCGGAGATTGAAAAACTTCTAGAGGAGCGTCGCCAGGCCCGTAAATCCAAAGACTTTGCCAGCGCCGATGCCGTTCGCAACAAGCTCGCCGATATGGGTATTGAAATAAAAGACAAGCCTGATGGCACGACAGAGTGGAAGATGAAATAACGCGGATCAATACGGATCAGAACGCTGATTAACGCGGATCAGCGTGAATCTGTGTTCATATCAGCGTAGATCAGCGTTAATATGCAAAAGTTCAACCTCACAACAAATTTCAAACCAAAGGGTGATCAGCCGCAGGCTATAAAAAAGCTTGTCGATGGTTTAAACAAGGGCCTTTCGCATCAAGTATTCTTAGGGATTACCGGTTCCGGTAAAACCTTTTCAATTGCAAATGTAATAGCGCAAGTCAATCGTCCCGCGTTAATCATGGCTCCAAACAAAACACTGGCCGCACAATTATATGGTGAGTTCAAAGAACTCTTTCCGGAAAATGCGGTCGAGTTTTTTGTAAGCTACTACGATTACTATCAACCAGAGGCCTATGTCCCGCAACGGGATCTATATATCGAAAAGGATTCGGCGATAAATGAAAAGATCGATAAACTTCGCCACTCCGCGACCCATTCATTACTTACGCGTCGCGATGTTATAATCGTTGCCTCAGTTTCCTGCATCTATGGCCTGGGTTCACCCGAGGCCTATAAGGGTATGCTTGTGCAGATGGAAAAGGGGCGCGAGTTTGATCGGAACAAGGTTTTATCAAAGCTTGTAGAGATCCAGTACGAGCGAAATGATTACGATTTTAGTCGTGGTACATTTCGCGTGCGTGGAGATACCGTTGAAGTCTTTCCCGCCTATGAAGATTCCAAAGCCGTGCGCCTGGAATTTTTCGGTGATGAATTAGATTCGATCAAAGAAATAGATCCATTAACGGGTAAGATTCTAGGGAAACTTGATCAGGTTGCAATCTATCCAAACAGCCACTATGTGACAGAGGAGAAGAGATTAAAATCGGCGATGGTTGATATTGAAGCGGAGCTTGAGATCAGAGTTAAACACTTCAAATCGATAGGTAAACTTGTAGAGGCTCAGCGTATCGAGCAAAGAACAAAATATGATCTGGAGATGATCGAAGAGATAGGCTTTTGTAAGGGGATAGAAAATTATTCAAGATACCTAACCGGTCGCAAAACTGGTGAGGCCCCACCAACCTTAATGGAATATCTCTCAAAGGATGCAATTATCTTTCTTGATGAATCGCACATTGGCGTTTCGCAAATTGGTGGTATGTATAAAGGTGATAGGACACGCAAAGAGACCCTGGTTGAATACGGTTTCAGGCTACCATCGGCCCTGGATAATCGTCCACTTAAATTCGAGGAGTTTGAACGACTGGCCGGGCAAACCATCTATGTATCTGCAACTCCCGCTGATTATGAAATGCGCGTTGGTAAACAGGTTGTAGAACAGGTGATCCGTCCAACGGGCCTTATGGATCCATCCGTTGAGATAAGATCTGCCAAGGGGCAGGTTGATGATCTCTTAGGCGAGATCAATAAGCGTGTTAATAAAGGTCGAACTTCGAGTAGTAAAGTGGGTGTCATTGCGAACAGAGTGAATCAATCTCCGTCAAACAATTGTCGAACGGAGATTGCCACGCCGAGCACCAAATGGTGCTCGACTCGCAATGACAAAACAACCGGTGATCGTGTCCTTGTTACAACACTAACAAAGCGCATGTCAGAAGAACTTACAGAATATTATCGTGAAGTCGGTGTACGTGTTAAATATATGCACTCCGGTATTGATTCATTGGAGCGCAATGAAATCATCCGCGATCTGCGCCTCGGAAAATTCGATGTGTTAATTGGAATAAATCTTCTACGTGAGGGCTTGGATCTGCCGGAGGTATCACTTGTTGCAATCCTTGACGCAGATAAAGAAGGCTTCCTGCGATCAAAGAGATCGCTGATACAAACATTTGGCCGCGCGTCACGAAATGTTGATGGCCATGTTATCTTGTACGCCGATAAGGTAACCGATTCGATGAAGTATGCGATTGATGAGACAAATCGTCGCCGTAAGATCCAGGGCGATTATAATAAAAAACATAGGATTACACCGGAAACGATCAAAAAGAGCATAAGTGACGTGCTACATTCGATCTATGAGGCAGATTACGATACTTCGCCAGATGTTGAAATTCCTGATATTGCGCCGGATCAGATTCCAGCCGAGATTGAAAGACTTCGCAGGGAGATGTTTAAAGCCGCTGAAGATCTAGACTTCGAACTTGCCGCAGAGTTGCGGGATAAGGTTAACGCATTTGAAAACATCCAATTAAAATAAAACCACCACAACCTCATAGATTATGGTGGTCTATTTTCTTCATCCACACTTAGATCCTCTGGAATTATCAATTACCCCAATACCACCAGTATGGAAAAGTTTGGCCGTTGTAAGATTCAAGATTGCTGCCCTTGGAATCAATTGAATCTTTTTCATCATTGTATCCTAACGGATTTACGCACACCGATGGATAAGAACCGATACCTATTCCAGGCAACATTACCTTGGGTTCGTCTCCATTGAGAAATGCCTGGATAGAATCATTCCAAAGGCCTGAGCCCCCAAAACTACTATATATACCACAGTCGCTGTTAATTATGTAATTGGACACGTAGGTAAGCGCCATATTTTCTATATCAAAACGAAACATTGGAAAAATGGTTGGATTTATTGGTACTAACGGGCAGTCAGCGCTTCCAAAGAAAAAATTGGATATACCTGTAGCACATATTTTATCTTTTACATATTTTTCATCCAACAGGCGCGGACACCGGAAAGTAAAGGTTTTGTCCCAGTTGTCCCAGTTTTCCATAAGGGTTTGCTCGTATACAAGTTCATCCGTATTATAGTTTTCAACTACTTTATCCATAAAATAACTAAATTGAGGTTCGTATTTAAACGATGTGCCAAAAGGTTCCATGTCGCTATATGTGTCTAAAATTCCACATACGGAATCTGCAACAAGCCTCTGCGTTTCTCTAGACGTAATATATGCAAATTCCCATTCATCATATTCAGGGCTAAGACAAATCTTGGGTTTGCCAGAACCAAATATATGTGTGCATTTTAAACCAGACATGCAATCAGCATCTATGATGCATCCTGCGCCTGTAATCCCCGGTATGCTTTTGATTTTACCTAATTCTGTTTCGGGGTTTGGGAGGCCATATAGAAAGTTATTTAATGCAGTACTTTCTTCCTGATTAAGACACCTGAATTCTTTAACCTCTGGGGATCTGCTGATTCGTGTACAGATAAGCGGTGAGCCATTGGATGACATGCATAAATTTCCATCCATCGATTCGGTACATACGTCATAGTGTTCGTATTTTTTCATAAAGGATATACTAAGATTATTTGTAGGATTTGAAACGGTTCCGGAAGTATTGCCCATATTATTTACATCACAGATCTTCTTCAGTGTAATGTTCACCTCATCTGAATCTGTATCAAATGATTTGGTTTGATAGCATACTTTTTCTGCCTTAACGGAGTATGACTTATCAGGAGCAACAGCGGCGATGAATTTACCGTCGATATTTGTTTTGCCAGAAATATAGATTCCGTTGATGCCAAAGGGCGAGGACCAGACTGAAACCTTAGCATCTGAGATGGGTTTTGGCGCGCCGCAGGATAAATTCATGGGAAAACAAAATTTTGATTCGAAAACCTGGATAGATATTATCTTTACATCAATTTTCTCAACATCAATTTTCTCACGTTGCATTGGTTTTGATTTATGCCTTTTAGAATTGTCCCGGGCAAAACTATTGCCAACAAGACCCAGCATGCATATTGCCAGGAATAGGACAAGTGCTTTGGAAAAAAGGTTTGTTTGGAACGTTTTCATAATTACCTCCATTGTTGTACCCCTTTTGGAAGCGTCCCTTGCAAACCCTCCGAAAAGCAATTACAGGTACAAGATCTATGCCATGTTATGCGACAATGAAAGTGTAGTAATTTAAGGTAGTTAGGGTTTAGGGCCTTTATCAAGGTGATAATTTTTACAAAAGTGTTGATAGAATTGACGCAAAAATCTTTTTGGAAGACGGATTACCGGGGGACCAAATCCTCGCCCTTGAACAAAAACAGTTAATTTAGTTTATAACATATTGAAATTATTGTAAAAATGCTTATTCCGGTAATGTGTAATTGTAATTATTCTTAAAAAAGATAAAATAATCGTTGACATTGTTGCGGATTATCATAATAATCCGCATATGGACAGAGAGTTATCATTATACAAAAGGGCTATTCACCTTGATATTCCAATAAACCCCATAAAGGGGTCTGGCGCCATTTTTTTATGGGGTCTAAGGGGGGTGGGTAAGACAACGCTTCTTAAGGAACGCTATAAAAAATCAAAATATATTGATTTGTTGGATACAGATCTTCAAACAGAACTGAAAATTCGTCCGAAAATACTGAGGGAAGAAATTTTGGCCGACAAATCAGAATTTGTGATTATTGATGAGATTCAAAAGGTACCTGAACTTATAGACGAGGTTCATTGGCTTCTGGAAAACACCCCAACAAAGTTAATTCTTTGCGGGTCATCCGCAAGAAAGCTTAAAAAATCAGGCGGAAATCTTTTGGGTGGTCGCGCTGTGGCATATGAACTATTTCCACTTACCAACTTTGAAATTGGAAAAGCAGATCTTGATAAAATTCTAAATGTGGGGACTATTCCTCTTCATTACATGAGTGGTAATTCCAAGCCTTTGTTGAAGGCATATGTAAACAATTATATAAAAGAGGAAATAATTGATGAGGCCTTGACAAGAAATGTCCCATCTTTTGCAAAATTTCTAAATATTGTGGCACTTACGCATGGGCAACTTTTGAATTATTCCAATGTTGGACGTGAGGCTGGCGTTTCACCTAATACAGTTAGAGAATACTATCAGATTCTTAAGGATACCCTTATGGGTTTTGAACTTGCGCCATGGAAGAAGAAAAAAACGAGAAAGCTCATAGAGACGGCCAAGTTTTATCTCAATGATGTTGGAATAGCCAACTATCTGAATCCTGAGATTAAAGAGGTGGTGGAAGGTACCGACATTTATGGCAATGCCTTTGAACATTTTATGATTCAGGAGGTAAGGGCGTATCTCGCTTATCGTCAAAAGGATTACTCCCTGTCATTCTGGCGGACAACGTCGGGGCTTGAGGTTGATCTGATAATTGGAAATTTTGATGTTACTATAGAATTTAAATCAACCCAAAAAATCAGGCTGGAGCATTTCAAAGGAACGCGGGCGTTAAAAGAAGAAAATAAAGCTGGTCGTTCTTTGATTGTGTCGCGCGATAAGGCATTTCGAAAAACAGAAGATTCAATAGAACTTCTGCACTGGGAAGAATTCTGCAAAAAACTCTGGTCAGACGAAATTATTAATTAAATAGATTTGTAACGGGTCAGCAAGTTCTACGGTTGTTATCCTCGGACCCCCGATGACACTCGAGGGCATGCTTGATCCGAGGATCCAGATTGTACCTGCATTTCCAGCTGGATCCTCGTGTTCCTCCAGAGGCGGACAAGCAAGCACGAGGATGACAATCTTGAAGTAATGAGTTTTCCTCTAATGGGAGACACCAATAACAATTGGTGGTCAGAACGAAGTGATAATAATACACTGAATAGTTACATTATTATTTTGAGAATTTTCTAAAAACATGGCAATGATAGCCAAAGCTTTGACTCTGGTAGAATGAATTTTTAGTAACTACTCACGATTTTGAAGTGAATACCGTAACCCATTGAAAACAAAAGG
>CAZHVX010000044.1:0-13301 GCA_964536295.1 uncultured Pseudomonadota bacterium | reverse complement strand
TCGACAAGTTCTAATCCCATTTTTTCCGGCAGCCCACCAACATTGTGATGGCTCTTAATAACCGATGAAGGTCCCTTAAAGGACGTTGATTCAATAACATCAGGGTACAAGGTTCCTTGGGCCAGAAATTTAACATTTTTGATCCTCGTGGCTTCCTCATCAAAGATGCTGATGAATTCATTACCGATAATTTTTCTTTTTGCCTCGGGATCTTCGATACCACGGAATTTTCTTAGGAACCTGTCTATCGCATCCACAACAACTAGATTTATCTTGAAACTTTCACGAAAAATACGCGAAACTTTTTCCCTCTCATTTTTTCTTAAAACCCCGTTATCTACAAAGATACACGTCAACTGATCACCGATTGCCTTATGTATCAATACGGCTGCAACGGCCGAATCTACGCCACCAGACAAACCGCAAATAACCTTCCCCTTACCAACTTGTTTTCTTATGCTGGCAATTGTCTCCTCTACGAAGGCGCCCATGTTCCAATTTGGCTGACAATGACAGATATCAAATATGAAGTTCCTTATAACTTTCATCCCCTCTGGTGTGTGCGTCACTTCGGAGTGAAATTGAAGGCAGTAAATATCCTTTTGATCATCCTGTATTGCGGCAAATTCGCAATTCTCACTTTTTGCTATTGATTTAAATCCATGAGGCAACGTAACAACTTTATCTCCATGACTCATCCAAACCTTCATCGGCCTAGACTCTATCCCTTTAAAGATCGTTGTATCATTCAAAATTTCTATATACGCCTCACCGTATTCCCTTTTAGAGGAAGGCTTTACGGTACCCCCATCCATCAGACAAACCAGCTGCATTCCGTAACATATACCCAATATTGGGATACCCATCCCCAGCACCCTGGGGTCTACTTTGGGACTATCGGAGGATAAAACACTGGCCGGTCCTCCGGAAAGAATGATTCCCTTTGGTGCAAATTCATTTATTTCATGAACGGGTATATCAAAGTTTTGAATTTCACAATATACGTTTTGCTCACGAATTCTTCGAGCGATAAGTTTTGTAAATTGTGATCCAAAGTCTAATATTAAAATCTTATCCAAATCTAAATTCATATTGTCTACATTGCATGTCATTCTGAACGACCGAAGGAAGTGAAGAATCCCGTTTGATTTACATTATATTCACTGGATCCCTGCCTCGCGGCAAGGCGGGCTTCGTTTTACTCCCGCCTACGCTAAAGCTTCGGCGGGCAAGCAGGATGACACACATTACTCCACATAATAGTTGGGTGTTTCTTTTGTAATTGATACGTCATGTACATGCGACTCTTTAAGCCCAGCCGCCGTAATTTTTACAAATTTAGAGTTGGTCTGAAGTTCTGAAATGCTGGCAGTTCCGCAATAACCCATCCCCGATCTCAAACCACCAACCAACTGATAAACGATTTCAGATACCGTCCCCCTACATGGGACCTTTCCCTCAATCCCCTCTGGCACAAACTTATTTGTTTTTTCAATATCTCCCTGAAAATATCTATCCTTGCTCCCCTGCTCCATTGCACCCAACGATCCCATTCCACGATAAACTTTATATCTTCTTCCGTGATAAATAATTTCCTCACCTGGAGATTCATCGGTGCCAGCGAAGAGCGATCCGATCATAACCGTAGATGCTCCTGCGGCTATGGCTTTAACTATATCGCCGGAATATTTTATTCCGCCATCTGCAATAACGTATTTACCATGTTTCGCTGCAGCCTTGGCGCAATCTATAATCGCGGTGATTTGAGGAACACCGACGCCTGATATAATTCTTGTTGTACAAATGCTCCCTGGACCAATGCCAACCTTAACGGTGTCCGCACCAGCCTTGATGAGATCAATTGTGCCATCGGCCGTCGCAACATTTCCCGCTATCAATGTGTGCTCTGGATATTTTTCCTTAAATTTCTTTACTGTTTCCAAGACCCCCTGAGAGTGACCATGCGCCGTATCGATAACGATAACATCCACGCCCGCATTAACAAGAGCGTCCGCCCTTTTCATTGCAACATCGCCAACACCAATCGCAGCGCCAACGCGTAGCCTTCCCAATTCGTCTTTTGTTGCCTCCGGGAAACGCTGCGACTTTTCGATATCCTTAATTGTAATGAGGCCCTTTAATTTGAAATCATCATCCACAACGGGAAGCTTTTCAATTCTATAGCGATGCAGGAGTTTCTTTGCCTCATCAAGCTTGATGCCTTCCTTTACTGTGATCAGCTTATCCTTCGCGGTCATTATCTCACTTACAGGCCGATTGTAGTTTTCCTCAAAACGCAGGTCCCTATTTGTGAGAATGCCACAAAGTTTATTATCCTTAATGACTGGAAAACTGGAGATCCCCTTTTCACCCATAATGCCGATGGCTTTTGTAATGGGCTCGTCCGCCTCCATCGTCAAGGGATCCATAATAATCCAGCTTTCAGATCTTTTTACCTTTAAAACTTCCTTCACCTGCTCTTCGATGGATAAATTTTTATGAATAATACCGATTCCTCCTAGCCTTGCCATTGCAATTGCCATAGTCGATTCGGTAACCGTATCCATAGGTGATGAAATTAACGGAATTTTTAATAGGATCTTATCTGACAGGCGCGTGGAAACAGCTACGTCCTTTGGGAGGGTTTGAGATCTTCGGGGAACCAAAAGTACGTCATCAAATGACAACCCTTCTTTGATTTCTGGTCCAAACATAGCGGGAAGCTATACTAATCATAGATGTTCTGTCAAGCAAATGTTTAATACATTGGAATTATTGAACATTTAGGCGTTTAATTACTTCGGAACGTGTAGAGCCTTGAGGAATTTGATAGTAGATACAAGATGTTACCATCTATAATCGGATCAGAGAAGGCGCCCTTTCTTACATACCTTTTATAAACCACGTCTCCAGTGACAATGTCGACAACATAAAGCCTTTTGTTGGTTGATACCACTGCCACAAGACCGTCTTTTACAACAGGTGCGGAGATCTCGGAAACCTCAAAATCCTGAATCCAAACTATTCTACCTGAATCGGCTAGTATCTGGTGGAGTTTACCCTTTCCCGATACATACAAGTATTTACCATCAAGGAACAGGTTGTTTGGTGATGAGATATCCAGCTTCCAAATCTGTCGACCAGTCTCTGGATCGAGGCAATAGAGATCCCCCATTACTGAAGCGATGTACAATCGTTTATCAGCAATCAACGGCGTTGTGTCAATATCTTGAATAATAGAAATACGATCAGAAAGATTTTTTCGCCAAAGCACATTTCCATTGTATGGATCGTGCACAACCAAATTGCCATCTGGATATCCTACATATAACATATTATTATATATTACTGGATTGCTGCTTTTCCTCATGATGAATTGTGATGGCCAAGGCGGGCGAGTCCTAACCCAAAGTTTAGACCCATCACTTTTTCCCAACGCCACAAGATGACCGGTTGTACTAACCACATATAAGCGATCTTTGGTTACAAGTGGTTTCGACATCAATTCAAGCTCAAACTTTGTTGACCAGAGTTCCTTTCCATCTTCAGCGTTAAGTGCGTACACATAGCCCTTTGTATCGGTTACATAAAGAATGCCCTCATCAAAGGTGGCCTCTGCTTGGATGGGACCATTTAGTTTAACCTGCCATTTCTTTTGACGAGGTCCTAAACCAACCGCGTAGAAGATTCCCCTTTCCGTGCCGACATAGATAACTTTTCCATTTAAGAGCGGCGTCGCGAATTCATTTGGTCTTCTTTTTAGAAATTTCTCTTTTTGAAATTTAATTACCTTGCCCGGGTGGAGAGGCGCCTTGAAGATTTCTTCTTCCTCAGATCCAAAAATGGGAAATGCGTAAAGTAGCGCACAAAATATTGCTATTATTTTTCCGATTTTGTTGTACTTGCAATCCATAAAACTCTTTCTTCACTTTTTTTCTTCAAAGCAGGATCTATAATATCTTTATCTTCCATTAAAAACATGTAGATTTTTTTCGCGTCTTCCAACTTGCTTAATTTTTCGTAACATAGAGCCGCGGAATAGTATGACTCTCCCCTTAAAGAATTGTTTTTATCATGGTATCCCATCAAGTAATAATCAACTGCGGATTCATAATCCCCCATTGATTCGAAACTCTTTGCAATGTTATCAATGGCCAAGGATTTTAAAACGGCCTTTCTATCTGAAACATCGGCTGTATCTTTGTAATATTCAATCGCCTTGGCATATTCACCTTTATCGTAGTAGATATTACCTAGTTCAAGAGCCGCCATCTTTGAAGCCGGATATAAGGAATAATTTGACAACACATTTTGCAGAACCTCCATTTGTTCTTCCTGATTTTCTGATCTTGAAGCACTGTAGAGGATCTTCATCGCTTCCCTACAGTTGTAGTTCCAATAATGAGAAACAACCAACGTTAAAAGAAAAACTCCTACCACTATGCTTGCCACGATTATCGCGTTCTTTTTCCTTTGGAACACCCAGTGAACAACCCTCATTGACCAATCCATAAGTTCTGTATCCTTGCGATTTGTAATAACCCACCTCCTGATTGTGATTGCTCGGTAGTTCTACCATCTATTGGCACTACAACCGGCAATAAAAAGTATTGGGACAATACAATAATTTACCTATTTGTCAACTCAACTCCAATATTTGATCGCCAGCGTAGCCTATTGAATATTGTAGCAATGATAATCGTCATTACAACCCAACCAACACCAATAATAAGGACCTCCCTCCACTGATAGCCCCCATATGGTTTGGTAAAGAATTCACTATAAAGATTATTAATAAAAAAACCACCTAACACCAACGGAATCGGATAACGGATCAGTGAAACCCAAACCCTTCCGACCTTAAATGAAGAATGTTCATCTATAAACCTTGCAAACTCATCGGTTTTAACGATCCATCCGATTGCAATTGCTTCAACGAAGGCAATTACCATCAGGCCTAGGTTGTTAATAAAATGATCTACGATATCCAGCCAATATAACCCTGCACCCGAAACAAAAACCAGACCACCCAACAAACCAACTATACTAAAGATAGTTATTGCCTTCCGACGGGTCCAATTAAATTTATCGATCATGGCTGATATCATTGGTTCGACAATCGCAATTGATGATGAGATCCCGGCAAAAAGCAGCGCAACGAAGAATATTATTCCAAATAAACTTTTACCTAATGGTAAGCTATTTATGGCCTCAGGATAGACGACAAACGCAAGCTCTGGCCCGCCCCTGACGATCTCGGAAACAGGCACCCCCGTTGCTTTTGACATAGATCCCAAGGTTGCAAATACAACAAGGCCGGCAACTATTGCAAATAGCGCGTCCATCACACAGATAATCACTGCGTTTTGATTTATGTTTGTTTTCGTAGGACAGTAACTAGCGTAGGTAACAATAATTCCCATTCCTATGCCCATCGAAAAAAACGCCTGGACAAAAGCATCTATCCAAATTGAAGAGGTTAACAGTTTTGAAAAATCCGGCTTTAAAAAAACAGCTATTCCGTCAATGGCGCCGTCTAATGTTAATCCCCACACAAAGAGCACAATCATTGCCAAACTTAATAACGGAATAAAAAATTTATTCGCAAACTCAATGCCTTTTTGCACGCCCCTATATACAATAAGCCAAGTTATCCCCCAAATTATGACCAACCCTACAAAAGCCCTGATGTTAATATCGCCAAATTCAAATGGCATCGTTGTCAGATTTAAAAATTTATTTAAAAAGAAGTCTCCGGCATCCAGGCCCCATGAAAGATTTATTGAAAAAACTATGTAGTTTAGGCACCAGGATAATATTACTGAGTAATAAATCATAATCCCCAGCGCCAAAAATGTTGTCGGCCACCATCCAAACCACTCCAGTTTTTTTTTGAGCCTGGCAAAGGCCATGGGCGTTGATCCCTTGTATTTGCACCCCACTCCCAACTCAAGGATCATTAGTGGAATCCCGATCAAAAGAAGTATGGTTATGTAGGGTATTAGAAACGCCCCTCCACCATTTTTATAAGCAATGTACGGAAACCTCCAGATATTCCCCAGCCCAACGGCGGAACCGATAGCTGCCAGGATGAATCCCATCCTTGATTTCCATTCAACACGTGGAGAGTTATTCATCAGACTTTCTCTTTTGCAGATATGCCACTATCTCCGCTGAAAGAAGCATAATAGCAGCAACGGAATAGATCCATGTTAAAATCAAAACCAGCGCCGTAAGGGAACCGTATACAATATTGTACCTATCAAACGAATATTCCAGGTACCAGTTAAAGATGTACTTTCCAAAAACTATAATTACCGCAAATGTCAAGGCCCCTATGCATGCGTTAATGAATTTAACCCTATGGTTTGGGACAATGAAAATCGTCATCAAGAATGAAAAAAACGCAAACAAGAAAAAGAAAACACGTGCAGTAATATATGAACCTAAAGGAACATGATGCCCATAGCTGGCAAATATTCGCTCAAAGAGGGAAACGATCGTAGGTAGTGAGAAAAAAAGTGTAATCGAAAAAATCAAAATAATCGCTACAAGCTTTGAATGAAAGAAATTTCTCTTTCTCACACTTTTAAAAACCTTATCAAGTGAATATTCTAGGGATGAAAAGAGGAATGTTGAGATAACGATCATTGTTCCAAATCCCAACCACCCCATTGAGGATGATCCCTTTTTAACATTTTGCAGATTCGTAATAAATCCCGAGCTTATCCCATGGGGAAGACCCGTTGTAATTGTATCAACGATTCGTTGGAATAAAACTTCAGATGATTCCAGTATCAGTCCCGCGGCAGATACAGCAATCATGGTCAGCGGAATCAACGCCAGGATCGCGTAAAAAGAAATATAGGCGGCAAGGTGAAAGCAATCATGTTCCTTATAACCGCCAAGGACACCAGTTATAAAATTTTTTACAGCTTTCATTATGTTCTCTTTTTAAAAACAATTCTCAACGGAACATTTTGGATCCCCATATGTTCCCTCATACGATTCACCAGGTATCTTCGCGTTGCCGTAGAAAGGCCCTCAGGGTAATTAGAAAAGATCAATATGGTTGGTGGAAATGTATTCACCTGAGTTCCGTAATAAAACTTAACTTCTTTTCCCTTGTAGATAGGGATGTGATGTTCCTTGACAACACGTTCTATAACTGAATTTAGTTTAGAGCTCGAAATTTTGTACTGAAGGAGGCACATTACCTCGTCAATTGAATCAAGTATTTTATTACATCCCTGCCCCGTCAAAGCCGATATACAAAGAATCGGTAAATTATGCAATTCCTTTAACTGTTTTTTAATGTATTCTATATATTCTTCCTGCGTATTTTTTGCAAGGTCCCATTTGTTTATCAAAACAATAACACCTTTACCCTGCTCATAGGCAAACGCTGCAAGGTTTAAATCCTGTTTCGTCAGCCCCTCTGTTGTGTCCAGAAGCAAACAGACCACCTGTGCCCTCTCAACGGAGTGAAGTGATTTTACAATCGTAAAATGATCAAGGGCTTGCGTAATGGTGCTCTTTCTTCTGATGCCACCGGTATCAATGAAGAGATATTGTTTATCTCCTCGTTTAATCTCCACATCAATTGAGTCACGTGTTGTACCTGGTAATTCACTTGCCACAACCCGGTTTACTCCGGCAATTTGATTTATCAGCGTAGATTTTCCAACATTAGGTCTTCCAATGACAGCGATTGTCGGATGTTCCTTAATTTCCCTTTCGGTTTTTTCTTCCTTGGAAAAATAAGATATAACCTTATCCAAAAGGTCATCCACCCCCCGGCCATGCTCTGCCGAAACCGGGATAACCTCACCAACTCCTAAGGTAAAAAATTCATTAACCTCTTTTTCGTGCATTGCTTGATCAATCTTATTGATCGCGTAAACAACGGGCTTGGATTGTTTTCTTAACTGGTTAACGATCTCTCTATCCGCCGCAAGTGGGCCACCCCGCCCGTCAAAAAGACAAACTATAACCTCCGCTTCGGAGAGAGCCTTGATACTCTGCTCAGAGATAAGCCTAGCGAGTTCTTCATCAGGGAAAATATCAATACCCCCGGTATCGACAAGGATAAATTCCTTTCCCAGCCAATCCGTTTGCGCATAGTGCCGATCGCGGGTGACACCCGGCATTGCTCCAACAATCGCTTGTCGTTTTCCAATGATGCGATTGAAGAGCGTTGATTTTCCCACATTTGGGCGGCCTATTATGACTACAACAGGTTCCATAAGGTCTCTATATGCTTGAATATTTAGAATATGTCAAGCAAAGGGAAAGGGAGGTAAAAGATAAGACTTGATAAAGCAAAATATTTCAAATATAACGACCTTCAGTTATGGAAGGGTATAGATGAGTAAAAAAACACGCTGGAAACAGAGGTTTGAAAATTTGCGAAGGGCCCACTCTCAGTTGCAAAGGGGACTCGCCATATCCGGTCCCAGCGATATCGAATGCCAGGGTATCATAAAGGCCTTTGAATTTACCTTCGAGCTTTCATGGAAGACATTAAAGGATTATCTTGAAAGCAAGGGAACTGAGGCATCATTTCCACGGGATGTAATAAAGGAGGCATTTCATCATGAAATAATTGGAAATGGCGAATGCTGGCTGGATATGCTGGGTAAACGCAATCTTCTTGCTCATATATATGACGAAAAGAAGGCAATTGAGGTTATTAAACTTATTCGGACAGATTTTACGCCCGCTATTGATCAGCTTATCACCTTTTTAACAAGCGAGAACAAATAAATGCCATTTGGACTGACCGACAAACAGATTGCAGGAATAGAAGAGGTTCTATCCGGCTTTTCCGATATTAATGAAGTTGTTATCTATGGATCCCGCGCAATGGGCAACTTTAAGCCAGGCTCTGATGTAGATCTGGTGCTAAAGGGAAAAGTTGATGAAATGACGGCTGACAGGATTTCGAGGCTTCTTAATGATGAAACAAACTTGCCCTATATATTTGATGTTGCAGTATTTGATACCATATCTAATGAACAGTTAAGGGATCACATTAGGCAGTTTGGAAAGATTTTTTATCGAAAAGGACCGTGATTTATTATCACGGGTAAAAAGTGTTGACGAATGGATTCGTTTGGGGCGAATATACGCGACAATTTAACAGTCTTACTGGCGGAGTAGCTCAGTTGGTTAGAGCAGTGGAATCATAATCCACGTGTCGGGGGTTCAACTCCCTCCTCCGCTACATAATCTTACGAAAAAGCCGGCATTTGCTGGCTTTTTTGTTAGATTATGTTGTCCCGAGTAATTCACCTTCGGTGAATTACCGAGGGGCTACAAAGATTGTAGATTAATGGGGGTTCCCCTCGATATACTCGGGATAGCATCTGCTAAGGATTGGCGTTCACCTACGTGTCCGCCAACCTAAGCATCTGCTACAACTCCCTCCTCCGCTACAAAAACCAGGCCCAGCAGCTGATGAAATCAGCTTCTGGGCCTTGGTTTTTGTTGTCCTGAGTCCTTCGATGCACTTCGTTTACTCAGGACAAGGGGCTACAAAGATTGTAGATAATGGGGTCAGACCTTCATTTTCACACTTCCCTTAAACGCTGATTTATTCAATGTTTCCGGTCGTGAAATATTCCAAAAGCCAAAAAACAACCTAAGATTTACATCTTATGAAATGTAAAAACGATCGTTTTTTGATTTTTGCCGATTTTTGTGCCCCACAAAATCAGGAATGGCGCATCACTACGCGAAGTGTGAAAATGAAGGTCTGACCCCATTATGATAAAAAAATGTGCATAAAAGGATTTCTTTATCCATATTTATGCAGGTTTTATTCTGTCGGGATAAACTGTTTGAATAATTGAATATTTCAATTCACATCTTTGCATATTTTTTCTCTGGTTTAAAAGTTGACACCCTACTTTAAAAAACAATATCCGATGCGTCACAAATATGCCATTTCTCTAATTATTTCAATAAGTTACTTGACGTAATAATATTTCAAGAGTAGAATCTTCGTAGGTCTGCAATGGGAAATTTGATCTTTGCTCTTTCGAATTTTGATATGATTTTTGAGCCACGATCTTTAATCAAAAAACTTTGGAGGTGTTATGAGCCCGGGGTAGCACCTTTTAATAGCGTATCGTGGATAAACGACTTAGCTGTTAGGGGTGCATTAAATACAGAAAAACTTTTTCCCTCTCCTTTGGAGCAGGATTCATATACCTTACTTCCAACAGGTTCTTTGCCAAACAACAAAACAATAAAACTCGCTTCTTCTTTTCCACCCCTCGGACATTTTTGGAATCCAAAAAGTGATGATGATTTTCCAACAACCATGTTCGTACTACTTGATTTAATGGCAGCTGGATTATTAATGCTTTTGGTAAATAGAAAAAATCGCGGACGCGCCCTTCGTCTAATCGGCAAATTGGTCCCATCTGAAACTATTAAATATGGCATTGATATAATGCTCCCCACAAGGGCCGCAAGGGATCGATTGATGAGGCGCGAGCTGTATGACGTTGGGACCTTTCATGAAGCAGCCAAGAGGATAGGTGTAAAGTGGCCAGATCTTCCCCGTGCCGATATAGTTAAATTTATTTTTTCATATATCTTTGAAAAGGACGATCTTGAATTCAAAAGAGAAGATGCACAGAAACTTTTCGAATGGACCACGGAAGAAAACCAGAAAAAACTAACTGTCCAGCAAATCCTCACTATTGCGGAGGAGGCCATGGAGGAGCAGCCCCTTCCAAGAAGAAAACATGAAAAGATTTTGAGAAAGATAAAGCTTTCTCTATTTGGAGCTGCAAGTAAAACACAGTCAATGGAAGCCCCCCCTTCAAATTTTCAAAGCGAATCAAAGGTAGAAGCATTAGAAAAAGCCCACTCCAAGATATACAGTGAGGTATTTAAAAACGTCCTTGACCATATAATAGACTACTCTGAAATTAGTCAGAATAAGTCAGAGATCAGAATCGAAATAGGAAACGATGTTTTGGTAATCAACGAACCCGAATTTGATTCTTTTCTACATAAGGCCGGACGAATTATAGGAATGATTAAGAGAGGTGAGGAATTCAGCGAAGCCGATATTGATTTTCTCGAAAACCTTAAAACAAAGTATCCGGTTATAAGAAAACTCGTTGATCTTGCAACGCATAATACTGCCAGTGAATTAGAAGCCGCAAGACGCGCCAATGATCTGAATAAACTTTCAACAATAGATGATAAACTTGGAAGAAGTTTAAGAAGTGTACTTGAGAAATTGGGCAAGGAAAGTTCTATATCCTACGCCGGCCTGATTATACTCGATGAGGGGGGCAAAGAATGGCGCCTTGACATCAAATGGAACCCAAATAATGGACGCACAGAATTTATCAGCGCGACCAGCGAAGCAAATCGATACATTGGGCCATACAGCTTTGAAAGAGGAATTGTATACACAATCAGACTTGAGAATGGCGGTGAAGTGATCGAAGATAAAAATGCATTTGTCGTAACCGATCGCCGTGGCAAAAATCTCCGTTTCTACATCACATCGATGGATCGAGAAAATATACGCAAACTTGCCACATATGTAGCAACTGATCCGGTTTTAAAGAAAAGTGAACTTGGTGCGGCGATCCTCAGACGCTTTAACGATTTACAGGTCATCAGCACAATGCTGGATCCCAAATTTATTCCAGAGGAAGGATCGCCAAAAGACAAAATTAGACAAAAGGCCGAGTTGCTGAAGCGTCAAAATTGGATCAACAGGTTCAACTATGAATTGAGAACCATAATTGAAGATTACAGACAGTATTCTATTCTTCACCCCAAAAAGGCGGTCGATAAATTAGGTGATGCCCTAGCCTCCTTAAGAAAAAATCATTCAAGCTATTTAAATATTCCTCGTTACAGACAACTCGTTGTTTTATTGGATGCCTTGAAAACCCATGTAATTGCTAATAACAAGGCCGGGTACAGGGAGGCCAATGCGCAAATTTGGGAATTACTGATAAAACAGGCTGGTATTGGCCAACTTAAAGGAAGATATGCCATCAACATAGGATGTTTGAAAAGTTATGTCAGAGTACTTGCGGCACTTACAAAGGAAAAACTGTACGAATATACCAAAAAGAGAGCACGAGTCCCCGCAGATATAAGACTTTTAATATTCACAAGTTCTTTGAGCAGGGGCGATGTTGAACCAACGCTCGGAAAGGTTAAAACACTTATCAAAGAGGGATCCTATGAAAAGGCCCTCCTGGGTCTCGAACAACTGATGGGTGTAAAGCTGGACGCAAAGGAATTGATGGATGTTTTGGTCAAAAGCGCGCGTTGCTGTCTGGAGCTTAAACGCATCCCGCAGGCCGAATCTTATCTGCTGGAATTGCGACGGCTATCCATATTCTGGGAAGAGGATCTTCCAAAGGAAGCCCTTCTTATGGAGAAAAAAATCAGTGAATACTGGAGCACCGTTTCCCCAAGGCCAAAAAAACTCGAAGATGAAATATCAGAGATCACGAAGGACATAGATTTAAGAATACGCGCTGAAAAAAGATCGGAGGATCCAAAGGCGAAAGCGGAATCATCCCCATCTGTTGAACCGGTAACTCCACTGGAACGATTTTTGTGGAAGATGAAAAAAGCGCGCAAAACCGCAGGTAAAATATGGCTTAGGGTATCAAGACCCTTCAATAATACTGCAAAAATTGCAGAAATTACTAAAACACAGGAAATGCTTAGACAGCTTGAATCAGCCGAGAGGCCAAGGGTTGAAGTGGCCGGGAAAAAACGCCAACCAATTGGACGCGCAACGGTTGCGGTCACGTCAAAAGCAAGGGAACGTCCTGTGCGCCTTGACAGAACCCCAAAATATCAAGCTGAGGTTATGAGGGATAACCAGATGGTCAGAAGGTTTGTAAGTGATTTCAAAACAGCCGCTACCCCTGAGGCTCAAAAGTTGGCCTTTGACAGCCTGGTTGAAGTTTTGGCAAGAAAGATGGGGCATGAAAATAAAACGTACATTAGTAAGGTTCGTGTTATACAGGCACTTCAAATAAATGGTACAATCCTAGATACCCCCCTCAAGAAATCACTGGAACAGGCAGATATTCCAAAGAAAGACATAGATTGGCTTACCTCTAGAACCGGTGAATTCAGAAGAACCTGGAGAGATCTGTACAAAGATAAAGATCACAGAAAAGAAAGAAAGCGCGCCACCCTCCGCGGCAAATAACCTTTATATTTTTCCCATCAAGCAACTTTCATGTCAAATCATGCCGATAATATGATTGGAGGCAAAGATATGAGTAGTGATAATT
>CAZHVX010000043.1:0-13450 GCA_964536295.1 uncultured Pseudomonadota bacterium | reverse complement strand
CGATGTCATCCCTGCGAAGGCAGGGATCCAGAACTTATTGAAATTACTGGATCCCTGCCTTCGCAGGGATGACAATTTTTGAAAAAACAGTATTTTCCACCACTCCCATTATCAATTGGCAATATGATGAGGATGAAAAGAAATGATGATTTTTACGGCGAGGGGGTTTATATTTCAGAAAAAGAGGCATGTGAACTCCTTGCCTTTGTAAAAAAAGTAGTAAAACAGGTTAAAAGAAAACTAACCAAATAGGTTCATTATGGAAACATTTAGCTGGGCAATGCTCATCGGCGGATTGGCCTTCTTTTTCTTTGGCCTCCAAAATGCACGTCAGGGACTGCAACTAATAGCAGGTGACAGGCTAAGGCGCGTGATGTCACATCTAACCGGCAACCGGTTTATGGCAACCGGAATCGGTGGGCTCGTAACATTGATCTTGCAGTCATCTTCGGCTACCACAGTTATGCTTGTGTCCTTTGCCGCGACGGGTCTTTTAACCCTAAAACAGGCGTTTGGTGTAATCCTTGGTGCGGATATCGGAACAACATTCGTTGTTGTCCTCTTATCAATCCAGAAGATTACGGAATATGCACTGCTTATCGTTGCTCTGGGCTTCTTCATGGAGTGGTTGAGCAAACGCAAGCGTACCCAATATCTCGGCTCGATTATTTTAGGGTTCGGATTGGTCTTTTATGGAATGCATCTGATGTCTGCATCGATGATTCCATTGCGGGAAAGCGAAAGCGCAAGGGTTGTTTTTCAGTTTTTAGGGGAGCATCCTTTTTATAATTTATTAATTGCAACGATATTTACCGCAATTATCCAAACGTCCGCCGCAACTATAGGTATGGCGATTGCCCTCTCGTTTACCGGTGCTATTACATTTGAAGCGGCTGTTCCAATTATTCTGGGAGCCAATGTTGGAACCTGCATCACTGCGATGCTTTCAAGCTTTGGAATGGGGATCGACGGGCGAAGGGTTGCAATCGCGCATGTTATGGTAAAGATAGTTGGAGTTGCGATTGCGTTTCCATTTATTCCACAGATCGTTTTATTTATTAATAAATTCTGGATATATTTTACGGATTTCATTCCAAAACTCGCCAACGATGTGAGCGGAAAGATCGCGGTAACGCATCTATTGTTCAATGTCGCGATAGCAATCTTCTTTTTACCATTCGTTGATATGGGTGTTTTCCTTGTTAAAAAAATAATACCAAGACCCCTGGATGATGGCCAAACCTTTGGGCCGAAGTATCTCGATGAAAGGGCCTTAGAAACGCCGTCATATGCGTTGGGGCTGGTGAAGAGGGAGATTATCAGGATAGCTGAGCTGGTTCATGGATCCTTTGAAAAGAGTATAACGATCTTTGAAAGAAGAGAAGAGTTAACGGCCATAATCGAAAACGTTGAGTCGCAGGATGATAAGGTGGATATTCTGGATAAGGCCGTCAGGTTTTATCTTGCAAAGCTCAGTCAGGAGAAACTTTCCAAAGAGCAGTCTAATCTTCAATTATCGCTTTTATTTATATCTACCGATCTTGAGGATATCGGAGATATCATGTCAAAGGATCTGGTGACGCTTGCTGGAAAGAAAAAAAAGAGGGGATGTATTTTTTCTGAACAGGGCTGGGTGGATTTAAGAGCGATGCACAAGATGGTTGGAGAGAATTTCAAAATTGCACTCTCTATGCTTGTGTCTCCAGGCGAAGAATTGGTTACAACCTTAAGACGTCATGAAAAATATATGTTGCAGGTGGAACAGGATCTGCGCCAGGCACATTTGGAGCGGCTACATAAAGGCATACAGGATGCCTTTGATACCAGCTCGATACATCTTGATATTTTGGGGAATTACAGAAGGATCAATACCAAGCTGACCCACATTGCCGAAGCAGCCTACGATATCGCTTAATCTTTTTACCGCAGGGATTGCTGAGACCGCTGTTTTTTATTCTTTGTCATTTCCGCCTTTTTTAAGAACTGGTCTAGCGGGAATCCAGCACATGAACGACAAGTCTGGATCCCGGCTCAAGCAGGCTGTGTCATAATAGGGTTTTTCCACTTTTTTGTCATCCCCGCGAAAGCGGGGATCCAGTAATTTCAATAAGTTCTGGATCCCCGCTTTCGCGGGAATGACATCAAAAAAGAATTGTGACACAGTCTCAAGGCCGGGATGACATAAACAAAAAAAAGCTCTGCGCTCTTTGCGCCCTCTGCGGTGAATATAAAAAATCAATGAAGAGATTAAAATGATTTGGAAAGTTTTTTATTGCTCTCAGTGGCCTTGTCTAATCTTGAAAGATAGTTGTCCATTCTTCCGACTTTTTTCTGAAGAATTTTGACCTTCGGAGCATTTTTGTTGCCACGCATCTTTTTGACAATTTCCGTTTTAGAATCGGTCGCGCGCTTCTTTTCTCTATCAATGAAAGTTAAACGATCCTTTAGAATATCCTTAACCTTCGCCTTGTATGCGGTCTCAAATGCCTTGACGCCCTCGGCGGATGTTCTCTTAATTCTTTTTGCCTTCAACTCGGGATTTTCCTTCAAAAACTGTGTCCATGTGTACTTTTGATTTAATGACATCTTTTACTCCTTGGCGTTTTTTGACATGATTAACAGGATTATTAATTTGCTTGTGCAAGCAACGTAGAGAAAGGCTTCAGCCTTTCACAATTAATAAAAAATCCAGTAAATCCTGTCGAAATAAAATTACTTTGTTTGAGACGTGCTTATATATGAGTTTTCCCTTATTAGTCAAGGACTTATTTGCACTTTTTAGAATTATACGACAATAACGGCTTTTTTAACCACTAAGTCACTAAGACACGAAGAATTGATGTCATTCTGAATGAAGCCCGGTACGGGCGAAGTGAAGAATCCAGAGTATTTTGCCGGGATCCTTCTCCTTCGACTCGCTTCACTCGCTCAGGATCAGGATGACCACATCTTTTAGAGTCTTTATATCTTCATGGTTGCATTTAAGACCAGAAAAGCTTCGTGTCTTGGTGTCTTCGTGGTTTCACAAAAAACCATAAAATTTTTAGTGCCTTCGTGGTTTGAAATTAGGCAAATTGGGGAAACAGCTTGGCCAACACTGGATAGGCTACCTTCCCATCCTTAATCTGTAAGCCACGGCGCAATACATGATCCTCTTCCAATGCCGCATCAATACCCTTGTTTGCAAGATCCAGAACATACTTTTCAGTTGCGGTGGTTAATGCCTCGGTTGATGTATGGGGAACTAATGCCGGCATATTTGGAACGGCGTAATGGATTACGCCGCACTCAACATAGGTTGGATTGATATGTGATGTAGCATGGATCGTTTCGATGCATCCACCCTGATCGATGGCAACGTCAACAACAACTGAACCCTTGGACATTGTTTCAACCAGTTCGCGCGATACAACCTTTGGCGCCTTGTCACCCGCAACAAGCACAGCTCCAACAAGTAGATCGGCCTTTGCAACCCACTGGGCAACCGATTCCTTTGTTGAGACTACCGTGTTGATTTTATCGCCATATTTTTCTTTGACCTTTTTCAAGACATTTTCACTGATATCAAGGACTGTAACATTTGCACCCTGACCCATTGCAACCTCTGCTGCGTTCAAACCTACGTGACCACCACCAACAATTACAACTTCGCCCTTGCGCGTGCCTGTTACGCCACCCAAGAGTAATCCCTTGCCGCCGTGATCTTTATGGAGGAGGTATGTTCCGATCTGTCCACCAAGACGGCCGGCGACCTCGCTCATTGGTATCAGTAATGGGAGTTTGTGATCATCCGTTTCAACGGTTTCATATCCGATCCCCAGAATGCCGCTTTTGCAGAGTTCTTCAGTTAACTTTGGTTCACCGGCTAAATGGAGATATGTGAATAATGTAAGGTCGGAACGGAAATATTGATATTCAGAATCCAAAGGTTCCTTTACCTTAACAACCATGTTGGCTTCTTTCCAGACCCTGGCTGCCTGTGGAATTATTTTGGCGCCAGCCGCAATATAATCGGAATCCTTGTAGCCACTTAAATATCCCGCATTTGCCTCGATTAAAACTGTATGCCCATTATCAACTAATTTTTTTGCCGTTTTGGGTGTCAATGCAACGCGTGCTTCCTTTGTCTTTATTTCTTTCGGTACTCCTATGATCATAATATCTCCCTTAAACTGTTTTTTTTGACAGGATTAACGGGATTATTCTGTGATTAAGTAACAAAAACCAAGTTGCAAGTTACAAACAAATTCCAAATTTCAATGACCAAACTCCAAATATATACTTGAATATTGGTTATTGTAGCTTGTTTGGTTATTGTTACTTGTAACTTGTTTCTTCATTACAGAAAAAATCCAGTTAATCCAGTCAAAGAACATAATTAGTGGTGTTTCACACCACGGCGCACTTATATTAAATGGAATGTTTTAAGTCAATGAGGATATCCAAGACTTTTCGTTGCTAAAAGCTTCAAAAACCTGTATTTTTATACCCTATCAGAGGGGGTGTGATGAAGCGTAACTTATCATTATTGCTTGGTTTATTGTTGATGGTCGCTTTCGTTTTTGAGGGGAATGCCGCATTTCATGACCCGGCCATTAAATGGCGCACCATAAAGACGGAGCACTTTAAAATCCATTACAATGAGGATGTCGAATTTGCGGCCAAACGCGTAGCAATTATTGCCGAAGAGGTTCATCAAAGTCTTACAAAGAAGATGGAGTGGAAGCCGTGGGGAAAAACCGAGGTTGTGATAAGTGATGGTTTTGATACCGGCAATGGCTGGGGAACGGTTGTTCCATATAACTGGATCACACTCTATGTTGGATCACCACTTCCAGATTCATCCCTTGCGCAATACGATGACTGGCTCAGGATGCTGGTTGCACACGAGTATACACATATCCTTCATCTCGATATGGCGCGTGGTATCTGGAGGGCGCTAAAATATATGATAGGTAAGGTCAGTGCGCCAAATGCCTTGACCCCCGGATGGATTAAAGAGGGTGAGGCCGTTTACAACGAAACACGCGAAACACACTCCGGGCGTATCCGCGGCACATATGATCAGATGATAATCCGAACCGCGATCCTGCAGAATAAATTTCCAAGGATCGATCAGGTAGACGGAACGGGGTGGAGGTGGCCGGGTTATGGAAGTATGTATATCTACGGGGCGCAGTTTATTGATCATTTGGCTGATAAATATGGCGAGAAGAAATTGATTGAATTTAACAAAAGGACCGCGGCTACTCCATTGTTGCACTCAATAAATCGTCAGGCCAAGAAGACCTTTGGAAAAACTTTTTACGTACTTTGGAAGGACTGGCAAAAGACGCTGGAGATGAAATATGGTGAAGAAAAAGAAAAGATTGAATCGACCAAATTAACCGAGCTTGATGTGGTTGTGCAGGGCGAGGAAGAATATTACTCGCTGCCAACATTTTCATCCGACGGGAGATGGCTTGCGTATGTGAACTATAGCGCCCATCATGCGGGGTATCTGTATCTAAAGGATCTTAAGACAAATGAAATTAAGAAAATAGGTGAGGGGAGAGAAACCCTGGAGGGGGAAGATGAGATTCCCGATCAGGAGTTTAGAAAAAGCAGCAAGGTTCGCGGGGTATCCCAGATAACTTTTTCGCCAGATGGTAAGAAGATAATGTATTCGATGTTGGGAAGTTATAAGAGATATTATGATTATTTTTCCATCTACGAATATGACATTGAAAAAAGTAAGACAAAGACAGTAATTTATGGAAAACGAGGAAGAGATCCCGATATATCTCCGGATGGTAAAAAGATAGTTTACGTACGAAACTCACCAAAGGGAAACAGTTTGTGGTTACATGAGCTGAAAGATAAAGATAAGGGAGAGGATGAAGATAAGGAAATTTCTGAAAAAGTTTCTTTTTACGTCATTCCTGCGGAGGCGGGAATCCAGAAGTTGTTAAAAAGACTGGATCCCCGCATTCGCGAGGATGACAGACAAACAGTTTTTCAGAGGTTTCATAAGGATAAAAACAAGGACGAAAGTAAGGACAAAGACAAAAAAGAAGTTGCCAAGGTAGATGAAGAAAAAGATAAAATGATCCTGGATGATAAAGAGCTGTTTATACAATACAACAATCCAAGATGGTCCCCAGATGGCGGCTATATCGCATTTTCCAGCCATAGGGGGTTTCAGCGCGATCTATATCTTTTCTCTGTAAAGAATAAAAAGCTTACGCGTATTACGAATGACAAGGCTTTGGATCTACGTCCTTGGTGGAATCAAAGGAGCAAAGAGCTGTATTTTTCATCGGATAGAACAGGTATTTCAAATATTTATAAATATAATCTTAATACGAAAAAGCTGGTTAGGGTTACAAATGTCCTGACGGGCGTTTTTGAACCGGCAGTTACAGCTGACGGTAAAGATCTATATGTTAAATATTATGATGGTAACGGATATGATATAAGAAAAGTCAAAAAAACAATCTCTATCGATGCGAAAAATGATAAAAAGTTTAATTTTTCACAATTTGATAAGGGGCTTACCGAAAAATATTCACAAATAAAGATTACAGATGAAAGACTTGATCGCGAAGTTAAAATTGTAAACAGAAAAACCAAAAAGAGTAAAAAGATTGAAAAGGATGCCCCGCAAACCGTTGATCAATCGAAACCTGCGAAAAAAGAGTACGAATCAAAGAAGTATTCGCCATTTGGGATGGGAATGTTGCCCAGGTCGCTTGTTCCGGGCTTCTTAATCTTAGACGATGCCCTAATGTTTAGTGCCTTGGTAAATGGAAACGATCCGCTTCTCCATCATATATGGATGGGGGGAGCAACATACAGAACCGATGCCGAATATCTCGGCGGATTTTTTAATTACACATATAATAAATACAGGCCCGTTTTCTTTACGGGTTTTAATGCATACATTTCTGACTTTGGAACCTATTCCTATACGGATGCAAATGGAGACCTGGCCTCGGTTCATGTCTTTGAAAGACGTTACAGAGGATATGGTGGAGTGTCCTACTCATTCAGTAAACTTGGTTCGCTGTCACTATCATATAATTATGAAGACAGGGATCAGACAAATACACCGCAAATTACAGTCACCGGCCAAAATATCAGCGGTGTATTTGCCGGCCCAACCGTTACATATAGTTACGGAAAAGGGGAGCTCTATCCCGCATCGATCAGTATAGAGAATGGAAGGCGCTTGAGAACCCAAGTGGCGATTACCGATAAAACTTTTGGTTCAAGTAGTGCAAATGAGCAGGTTATATTTGCCGGAGATTATCGCGAGTATATACGATTGCATCGTCATCATGTCTTGGCGCTTAAGGTTGCCGGTGGTATGCAGTGGGGAGACTTGACCTTTCCTCATACATTCAGCATCGGTGGTGCGTTGGGTGAGGGCGCGTTTGCAGGAACGCCCTCACTTCGATATTTTCAACTGCGAGGTCTTCCAATGCCGGCGATGACGCGTAATCGTGCATTGGTTGGTTCTCTCGAATACAGATTGCCTCTTATGGATCCACAACGTGGCCTTGGAACCTGGCCGATCTTCCTAAAGGATATCCACTTTGCGCCATTTGCAGACTACGGCTATGCCTGGGATGCGGATGAAGATACAGGTGACTATTTCTTTGACAATTTTCTGCTTGGTGTTGGTGGAGAGATCCGTGCGGACTTTGTTGTATTTCATGGGGTCCCTGTACATGGGCGATTAGGGTATGGTATAATCGTTGTTAATCGGGATGATCCGGTAGTTTCACTGGCCGATCCGATTTTAGGTGGCGATGTCAAAAATGGCATCCTGATCCTACAGTTTGGTACTGCGTTTTAAATGTATGTCATCCTGAGGAAGTGAAACGACCGAAGGATCCAGCGAATAAAACTGGATTCTTCACTTTGTTCAGAATGACGTGCCTTGCATGCCATCCCCGCGAACAGACTGTGTCACAATAGGTTTTTTTTACTTTTTTGTCATTCCTGCGCAGGCAGGAATCCAGTAATTTCAATAGGTTCTGGATCCCTGCCTGCGCAGGGATGACATAAAAAAACATTGTGACACAGCCTGTTCGCGGGGATGACAAAAAAGTGAAAAACTATTATGAAAGTAATAATTATTTACATAATTACTATAACACTACTCGCGGTAACATTAGCAAGTGACGTAAGTGCATCCAGTAAGTACCAACGCGTGCGTGAAAAACTCAACCATTTCTTAGAAATAAAAACCAAAGATAACATCGAAAAATTAATTTCGCATGGGGAGTACAAAAAGGTCATAGATGATATAAATTCGTTCAGCAAAAAACAGTTAAGCCTATTTGCTTCCGGAAAATTGAATTTTGTTCTGGGCTATGCCAACTACAAATTAAAAATGCATGAAGAGGCGCGCGGGTTTTTGAAAAGTTCCCTAAATAATTATCAAATTTTGGGGGATTACTCGTTATATTACCTCGCCTTGATGGATTTCGAGGAAGGAAAATACGAAGCTGCGGTTGAAGCGTTTCTAGAGCTTTGCAATGATTATTCCAACAGTATGTGGGTGCCGTATGCCAGGGAAAAGCTTGCAGAATCAAGAAAAGCGCTTGGTGATTATGACAGGGCCAGGGCGAATTACGAAATGATTAAGAAAAAACATCCCAATTTTAAAGAAAAAGAGGAACTCGATTTTATTATCGGCGAGCTGTATTTTTTAGAGGGGAAGTATAGCGATTCATATCAACTTCTGAGCAGGTTGTATTTAGACGGTATCGAGAAAACCAAAAGGGAACAGATCTTAAATTACATCTCAGAGATAGATAAGAAATTAAAGACAAAACATGCGGTTCATTTGGAATCAGTCGATATGCAACTTAAGCTTGCCACCGGCCTCAACAAAAAAGGTAAGTATGGTGAAGAAGTTAAGATTTTAAAGGAAGTTTATAAAAAACCACTTTCGGTTCGAACAAATGAAAAGATAGAATATAACCTTGCAAGGGCATATTTCAAGCTCCGTGATTATAACGAGGCCCAAAAACGCTTTGAAAAAATCTATAGCAAATCATCTCATTTCTACAGATGGAACGCCCTGGATTGCCTGATCCAGGTAGCGGTGAGACAGGACCGTTATGAAGATGTCGAAAAATTAACAAAAAAACTTTTAGAAAATAAACCAAAGAGCGGGCTTGTTCAGGAAGCTGTTTATCGTTTGGGTTTTGTTTACATGGACTCCGGTAAATACAAAGAGGCAATTGAGGAATTTAAGGGAATTTTAAAGAGCAGTAGGGGATCGCAGTATAAGTCGATATCTTACTGGAACCTGGCGTGGTGTTATTATCAAACCGAACAATATGATAGTGCCGTGAAGATGCTAAAAAGAATCGAAGCAAGGTCGCGTGGAAATGGTTTTGATAAAATGCGGGCGGTTTATTGGCAGGCCAGGTCCCATGAACGCCTTGGTGATTTTGAAAAGGCGCAGGAGATATATAGGATCCTTATCGAGGATTATCCAAGAACATACTATTCATATATAGCGCTTCAAAGGATGGATTCCGAAGATAAAAATAAAAAGAAGGCCCTTGATTATTGGTATGTGGATGAATCTTCACTTTCTCCATCAAAATACACAGAGCTGGATACGATGGATGGATGGAAGAAAATACAGGAGATAAATGGCATAGGGCTTCATGAGGAGCTAAAGGCCGAGTTGATGAAGTTTTACAGGAAAAAGGGAGTTTTTTCTTATCTCGATCTCTTGAAATTTTTAGATGTTGCATTGGATGTAGAGGATTATCATCTGATACAGAAGGCATCGCGCGATCACTTTGAAACGGTGATGGCGGTTGCAATGAAGGATAGTGAGGTGAGGCGGGTCTTCTGGGAGGCCGCGTATCCCCGCGCCTATAATGAACACGTTGAAAGCGAATCTATCCGAACGGGCGTTAATCCAAATTTGATATATGCAATCATGCGTGAGGAATCTACATTTAAACCGAAGGTGTTGTCGAGCGCAAATGCAATAGGCTTGATGCAGATTATTCCACCAACCGGCAGGCGACTTGCCAAAAAAACGGGATTAATCAACTTTAAGAAGGATAGTTTGGAGGATCCGATCATAAATATCAGGTTGGGTACCTATTACCTAAAAGAGCTTCTCATGATGTTCGGAAGACAACCTGTTTATGCCATTGCCAGTTATAATGCCGGTGAAACCGCAGTCGCCAGGTGGATCAATAATGGTTACTCCGATCAGATCGAGGAATTTATCGAAGAGATTCCCTATCAGGAGACGCGGAACTACGTCAAAAAGGTTCTGGCAAGTTACTGGATCTATCAAGAACTCTACGGCGCCCGCGAAGTCCTCGCGCAACACTAATTTTTTTGAGTTAAATTGAGAAAAACAGAGTTTTTAAACGCTGAGGATGCAGAGACCGCTGAGTTCGCTGAGTTTTTTGAACCACAGAGCACACTGAGATCTCAGAGAGGTTTACCTAATTGGTGAAAAAATGTTTGCCTATGTTTATGGTATTATATTCTGAATTCGCGTATGCGAACGTTATAGGAGCAAGTAACAAAGAAAAAATTTATTCTTTCTTTGTTACTTGCTCCTATAACGTCAGCAACGCTTAAGCGTTGCTGATTCAGAATATACACTTAACTCTGTGAATTCGGTGTTCTCGGTACTCTCTGTGGTTCAAAGAAATCTCAGCGTGCCCAGTGGCCTCTGCATCCTCAGCGTTTAAAAACTCTGTATCCTCAGGTATTTTATACGTTATTCCAAAAAATGTCAGATACTGTCATATGAGGAAGTCGAAACTGAAGAGGAAATCGAAGAAGATGATAACGGAAAAAAGAATCCGATGTGGAACAAATTGTTAAACCAAAAACCGAAAACCAGATTTGATAAAGAAGATAAACCCATACAGCCTTCTTATTTTAATCCCAATGACAGAAAAGATCGAAAAAAATAAAACGACAAGAGGCCACCCATTAGCGAAGGGCCTGTGCAATAAAGAACATAGGTAACACTTTTGTTTAAATAATTGAGTCAAACTCCTTTGTTTTCTGGTCTACATAGCCTAAATCTAAATTCATAAACGTGACGAGCCATCTTTCAGGCCCTACCTCTCTTAACCCGACATTTTCTTCCGAAAAAGCGGCCCCTAAGTGAAATGCACTTCCTCGACCAAATGAGGTGATCATTCCATGCGCTGAAACCTTTCTAACTAGATCATCTCTTTCCATGGCATAGAACCTCCTTTGTCTATGCCACTTTATCATGTGTTACCCATGTGCCTTGATCGGACCCTCCAAAACGCGAAACGCAATGACCCCTTGTTGACCCATTGTTTATGGGGTTAGGTAGAGTAGATAGTTTACCTGTGATATCAACGGGTTATGTAATTTGCACCCTGGTCCGTCTGGATTTTCCTCAAAGATAGTCAATATTATAGTTGTCAAATATCATGAAATATGCCAAGATACATGCTATATTTCATGATATTTATATATTGGAGGCCCCATGGATATCCCAAGAATATTGGATTTAGAAGCTTTGATCGGCAAAAAATCCTTCTTTCTTTTTGGCCCAAGACAGGTTGGTAAAACCTTTGCGATAAAAAAGAAGCTTGGTAAATATAAATATTATAATTTATTAGATACTGAAGTTTTTTTTCGTTTCAGTCAATCGCCCAAACGCCTGCGAGAAGAGATAAGTGATAAAGATGAAATTGTAATCATAGATGAGGTGCAAAAGCTGCCAATACTTCTCAACGAAGTTCAGCTGCTTATTGACGAACGTGGTATTAACTTTCTCTTAACCGGATCATCGGCCAGAAAGCTTAGAAGAAAAGAGGTTAATCTTCTAGGCGGTCGAGCCCGCACAAAATTTTTGCATCCGTTTATTTTTTCTGAACTAAAAGAATCCTTTGATTTAATAAAGGCCTTGGATACGGGTCTTATTCCGTCAATCTATTTTTCTGATGAAGCATATGCAGATCTTGAGGCGTATGTTGGCCAATATCTCAAAGAGGAAATTGCAGCAGAGGCTTATGTTAGAAATATTCCGGCATTTAGCCGATTTCTTTCTGTTGCTGGCCTCTGTGATGGCAAAATAATTAACTATACAAACATAGCAAACGATGCCCAGGTTTCAAGATCAACCGTTCAAGAATACTTTGAAATATTAAAGGATACATTAATTGCCTCTGAGCTTTCCGCATGGAAACAAAGCGTAAAAAGAAAGCCCTTATCAACCTCGAAGATATATTTATTCGATATTGGGGTTGCCAGGTTTCTGCAAAATCGCCGGGGATTGATGTCTGGGTCGCCAGACTTCGGAGATGCCTTTGAGTCCTATATTCATCACGAACTTAGGTCCTTTTGCGATTATAATGGAATAAATGATTTACATTATTGGCGATCAACTTCTGGTTTTGAAGTTGATTTTATTTTAGGTAATGAAATTGCCATTGAAGTAAAGGGCAAAAAAAATATTACACCCAGGGATTTGAAAGGGTTGAAGGCTATTAAAGAAGAGCAACTTTTAAAAAAATATTTATTAATCTCACTCGATGAGGTTCCAAGAACAATAGGGGATGATATTAATATTATCCCATGGAGGATGTTTTTAAACAATCTCTGGAGCCGGAAATATATTTAAAACTTGATCCCTTGTGTCAGATATAAACAATCTCAGAGACCTCAGAGGGCTCTGCATCCTCAGCGTTTAAAAACTCTGTGTTCTCAGGTATTATTTCTCAAAGGGATTTGCGACCTGCAATGTCAATTCTCCCAGCACAAGACTCCCGGCAAGGTAAGTGTCAGCTACATCCATCCCCGTTGATGGAAAATCCGTTATGAAAACGAGCGTTGTTGAAAGGTTTTCGGAATCAATAAGCCCCTGAAGTTTATAATTTTCCTCTTCAATCACTCCAGATGTAAGATAGATATCATAAAAGATGCCCGACAGGATGGGGATTGATTCATCGGTAATCTGTGATTCCTTTAGGTTGAAGGCGCTGACCTTCAGATCCAAACCATCAATTATGATTGGGCCGTCGTCGGTCCACTTGGCAATGGCGGTGCTTTCATCTTTCATTGTGATTTCAATTGTAAGGTTTTTATAGAGGGGGTTAGGCCCAACTTCGTAGTACAGTTTTGGACAATCTTCTGAGTCTACCTCAATAAGATGATCACCAACGTAATATGTGGCATCAATTTTTTTTATAAATGTGAGCGTTGGAATGATTCCGGCAAGTTCCGGAAGTTCAATCTTTAAGGAGAGATTTACCTCAGCAGATGTCTTTTCCAGATCTTCAGCGTGGAGGAAACCCGGTATCCAGATGATTAAACATAGAATCACGGTGATTATTTTTATGATTGTTTTTTTCATGTTGGTGATTCTATACGTATATGGAAAACACCACAATATGCACCGCGTCGCACAAATGGCCCACCGCGTTAT
>CAZHVX010000042.1:6267-14002 GCA_964536295.1 uncultured Pseudomonadota bacterium | reverse complement strand
TGGTCGTTTCTGGAGGGCATACAAGTTTGTATCTGACAAAGGAATTTGGGGATTACAAGCTTCTTGGTTCAACGCGCGACGATGCCGCCGGCGAAGCCTTTGATAAAGTTGCAAAACTTTTAGATCTTGGATATCCAGGCGGACCGATAATTGATAAACTTTCCGCAAAAGGTGATTCAAAAAAATTCAAGTTTACTAAACCAAAATTTGATGGAGAATCTCTTGATTTTAGTTTTAGTGGAATCAAAACCGCGGTCCTTTATCACTATCAAAATTTAGTAAAAGAAAATAAATTTAATGAACAAACAAAGCTTGATCTTATTGCCAGCTTTCAAGAAACGGTTGTGGACATATTAAGTGAACGTCTATTTGATGCCGCCGAGCAAAACAGCTGCAAGGCAGTGGTTGTTTCTGGTGGAGTTGCAGCAAATAAGCACCTTAGGGCCAAGGTTGAAAAACTGGCCAAAGAAAAGGGCGCCAAGGCATTCATTCCACCAATACAGTATTGCACTGATAACGCCGCAATGATTGCATACGTTGGATGGAAGCGTCTTTTACTTGGGCAAACTGATGATATGTCTTTAAATGCAAGAGCTAATATGGAATTGGGAACCTAGATACTGACATTTAGCGTCCCAAAAAGCACATGAGTTATCCATCAATACAATCACTTTTAAAAAAATATGATATTAAACCTAAAAAACGTTTGGGACAAAATTTCCTTATCGCCCAACCAACTGCCGTTAAAATTGTAGAGTCTTTAAAATTATCTAAAAACGATATTGTGCTGGAGATTGGACCAGGTTTAGGAGTTTTAACAAATATACTTGTAGACAAGTCAAAATCCGTATTTGCGGTAGATACTGACAAAAGAATGATTGAGATATTAAAGACTGAATTGGCGGATTCAGACAACCTGCACCTTATTAATGAGGATATATTAGACTTAGATATCGGGTGTCATTGCGAACGAAGTGAAGCAATCCAGGGAGATCGCCGCGGCCCTAAAGGGCCTCGCGATGACTCACACACAAAGAACAAAATAAAGGTTATTGGGAATATCCCATATAACATAACCTCTCCAATAATATTCAAGTTAATTGAAAATAAAAAATTCATATCAGGGGCCATATTGATGATGCAAAAAGAGGTTGCTCAAAGATTGGTGTCAAAACCCAACTCAAAGGATTATGGAATTTTATCTATTTTAGTCCAGGTTAATTGTGTACCAAAAAAGCTTTTCAACATCACCCCACAATCCTTCATACCAAAGCCGAAGGTTACATCCACCGTTGTTTTCTTGGATTTTGAAACAAAATCGAATTATCAGGTAAAAAATTACGATCTTTTTAGCAAATTGGTAAAAACTGCCTTCCAAAAACGAAGAAAAACGATAAAAAATGCGCTTTCTTCATTAGATGGAATCAATACGATCCTGGATAAAGCCAAAATAGAGAAAACATTAAGGCCCGAGAACCTTCAAATTATAGATTTTATAAGGCTTTCCGAGATTGCATCTCGCTCCAATACATGGTAGCATCATGCCATTCATTAAATAGAACTATTGTATAACTTGCTGACATTGCTGTTGTTTAATGATTTTTTATGAGGGTGATGCTTAGCTGTTGTCACCCTCACTTCCACCCCCACCTAGCCTCCCCTAAGGGGGAGGTAGGATGAGGTTCGGAAACATTTATAGGAGTTTTTATGGAGATTGTATCAGCCAAATATTTATTAACAATGAATGATGGTGAGATAATCGAAGATGGGGCCTTAGCCATTGAACTAGATAAGATCGAAAGGGTTGGAAAAAAAGAGGAATTACAAAAGGCCTATCCAGATGCAAATCATAAAGATTACCCAGATTGCGTTCTGATGCCTGGGCTCATCAATTCTCACGTCCACCTAGAACTCACCGAACCAATGGCCGTAAGGAACTTAAGTCTTTCCGAAGAAATGACTCCCCCTGATTACGTGGAATGGCTAATAAATTCTTTGGAGTATGTTAAAGAAGCTCCGAAGGATGAATTAATCTCAAGGATCCAAGATGGAACCTCTGAGCTCATCAACGCAGGACATACATGTATTGGAAATATGTGCAGCTTTGAGGGCGCGATTAATATACTTGCAGAAATGGGGATAAGATCACTTACATTTCTACAAATATTTAGTGGTGCAAATGTTCCAGCCAAGGATCTGTTTGAAACCGCGATTGGCATCGCGGAAAGACAGCTTGATATGTCCACAAACCTAACAAATGTGGGCCTTGGCCCATATGCGCCGTATTTGCTATCAAGACAGCTTCTTAAGATATTATCTACACACGCGAAGGGAAGCGATATTCCTATTCAAACACATACATCAGAATCATTTGCTGAGATGGAATTGTTTTATAACTCGCAAGGGCCTTTGATGACAGAGCTTTTTCCATCAGTTGGATGGCTAGGTGACCCTCCCCCGGCAAATTATAAAACTCCAATTGCGTATTTAAATGATATTGGATTTCTAGAAGCACAACCATCAATAGTGGGATGTATACATTTGAGTGATGAAGATTACAGATCCCTGGCAAGAAATATGGTGCGAGTAATTTATTGCCCAAGAAACAACCACATCATGCAACATGGCAAACTTCCGTACAACAAGTTAAAAGAAAATGGAATTCCAATGGCCCTTGGATCAAATTACGCTATTGGCCCCCTTGGAAATAGCCTATGGGAAGAAATGCGCATGGCTCTTAGATCTGGCGCTAACCAACCGCCATCCGCCAAGGAACTCTTAACAATGGCGACAATAGGTGGAGCCAGAGCATTAAGGCTTGATCATCTGACTGGATCCTTAAATGAAGGCAAATGTGCAGATTACATAGTCGTACAAGCCCCTCAGGTTAACAATGTCGATGAAATATGGACAAAACTAATAGCAAATACCAAGGCTCACTCGGTTAAAGAAGTCATTGTTAACGGCCAAGTATTAAAGGCAAGCTCTACATCTACAAATGAATAGGATCATTATGAAAAAAATATTTACTGCACTCAAGGTTTTATTTAAAAAATATTTCATCGCTGGAGCGTTGGCACTCTTGCCAATTGCTGGAACGGTCTGGCTTTTAAAAGTGATAATCTTAACAACTGATAATTTTTTTACTTCATTCATCCCAAAACCATTCAGGCCGGAAACGCTTATTGGTTACGACATTCCGGGATTAGGCGTTATCTTTGCGCTTTTCTTTGTAACGCTAGTCGGCGTTATTACCAGGCTTTACTTTGGAAAAGTGTTAGTAAAATTTGGTGATCAAATACTTGGAAAAATTCCACTAGGACGCGGCATTTATCGTGGCCTCAAACAGTTTGTAAACACCATTTTTATAAAGGACGAAAAAAATAAACGATTTAGAAGATCGGTTCTTGTCGAATATCCAAAAAAAGGCACATATGTAATTGCCTTTGTAACGGGAGATTGTCAAAAGAAAATACAGGACACTCAGGCCGAGCATTTAATATATGTATTTGTTCCAACAACACCCAACCCAACCTCTGGCTTTCTACTTGTCGTGCCAGAAAAAGAAACTATTCCGCTAGACATGTCGACTGAAGAAGCCTTTAAACTCCTAATTAGCGGCGGTATCGTTACCTCGGAATCCGCCGGGGACTAGGCATATGTCAGAAAAAATAATCTGCAAAAATAAGAGTGCATTTTTCCAATATCAAATAATTGAAACCTTTGAAGCCGGCTTGGTATTAGTTGGGTCGGAGGTTAAGGCGTTGCGAGATGGAAAGGCAAACTTGAGTGATGCATATGCCACCCATAAAGATGGTGAGATATGGCTAATAAATTCACATATATCCGAATACGATAAGGCCAATACCCAAAATCACGAGCCAAAACGCAAGCGAAAGCTACTCATGCACAAACGCGAAATTGTTAAGCTTATCGCAAAGCTTAAAGAAAAGGGATTGACTTTAATACCAATAAAGATGTATTTCAAGGCTGGCAAAGCCAAGCTAGAGCTGGGCTTGGCAAAGGGGAAGAAGCTCTTCGATAAAAGAAAGTCCATTAAGGATAGGGAAAATAAGCGCCAGATGGATAGATTGAAGAGAAGATAATATTTGAAAATTAAATAATATATACCGCCATGTTTATGGGAGTGGTGGAAAATGCATTTTGTCGACTCTTTTGTCATTCTGAGTCGAGCACTCATTGAGTGCTCGACGAAGAATCCAGCGAATTCAATTTGTCAGCACTGGATCCTTCATTCGCCTTTGGCGAACTCAGGATGACAAAATGCATTTTCCACCACTCCCTTTATACGCGTGGCGGGCGGGGATGAATTAGATTCGACGCGCTGAACGTAACATTGAGGGCAAGCCGACCACTCCTTCAAGTCGTAAAACTGCTGGTACCAATAATAATTGGCGAAATGCAATTAGCTGCCTAACTAAATAGGCAAGGACCAAACTGTTGATGCTCGCTAGATGGGGCGGTCCTAAAAATTAGCGGGCTGGTCAATTGAACGCGCCTTAGTAACAATTGACGAGAACCTACTAGGCTAGTATTTTTTAAATCCTGTCGATGGGAGCTATCAAATACGAAATTTAATATATCGACTAAGCTTGTAGAACTTAATGTGAAAACTTCGCGGACCCGGGTGCAATTCCCGGCATCTCCACCAGATTCTTAGCTTAGCGAGTAGCGCAAGCGACTCGGTAAGCTTAGAAGATGGTGTCCTGAGCGATCCACCTAAGGTGGAGAGTCGAAGGGCACAATCTACTAACAGTTTATCATAATATCTCTCAATTGCAGCTAAGATCGGATAGAAGTTTAGGATTGATTTCTATATGAGCTGCCCCGCCCAAAGATTTTGACAAAACATCTTCCATGGAAGGATAAGGATATTGCCAACTTTTCGCGGTTCTTTCTCGAGACATACAAGAATCGCTTTTTTAACGACATGTTCTTCAGTCAAGGCCTTCAGGCCCTTTAGATGTTGAGATTTAATGTTATCGGTTGCTTTAAACTCAACTGCCAAATCCAAATCCCCGATAATAAGATCAACCTCAAGATACGTACTTGTCCGCCAAAAATAAATTGGCAAATCTTTTTCTTTGTAAGATAAATAGGCCCTAATTTCTTCTATTAAAAAATGTTCGAAAGCTCGCCCAAAGCCTTCTGTACGAGGTTGGATTAAGGGCATTCCTTTCAGCGCACGAACCACCCCAACATCAAAGAGATAAAACTTGGCTGTTTCAATGAGTCTCCTATTTTTAGATTTACGCCATGGCTCAAGGGTGTGCCCTAAAAGAGTATCCTCAAGTATTTGGTAGTATTCACGAACTGTCTTAGGAGACACTCCACAATCTCTGCCTATATTAGCGTAATTGATTAATTCACCGTGTGTTAAAGCAACTGCATCTAAAAACTTGGCAAATGCCGGAACGTTGCGGGTCAACGCCTCGGCATTTATTTCCTCGTTTATATAATCCAACACATAAGATCGCAGACTTTTTTCTGGTTTATTCTGGATATAATGGATAGGAACCAAACCATGATTTAGGATTCTAACTAAATCAGTTTCTTCCAATTCATGAGTAGTTAAGGGAAAAAGTTCATAACGCCATGCCCTACCCCCAAGAAGATTGGCCGCACCGCGGCGTAGTTTTCGTGCGCTGGAGCCACAAAGAATAAAACGCGTATCTGTATTCTCAAGACACCAGTGAATCTCATCTAACAAGGCCGGCACCTTTTGCACTTCATCAACAATAACTAATGCAGGTTCTTGAGCCAACACTTCCTCTCTTAAGCGTGCTGGATTAAGCAAAAGTTTTGTTTTGAGATCAGTTGTGAGCAAGTCATAATATTTGGCGTCTGGAAATTTTTGATGTAATAAGGTGGTCTTGCCTGTTTTACGAGGGCCCAAAAGAAAAAACGCCTTATTGGCCTTTATATCTATATTTAGAGTTCTTTTTATCATAGATAAACAGTACCTTACTCCCGATAATCTAGATGATCGGGAGACATATGTCAAACTATTCTTACTCAATGGTTGGTGAAATCAGCTAAGTAGCTTAAAATAAACAACTAATTGACTACAAATAAAAACTTAAAATCCGTATGCTGAAGAAAGTGTGAAAATGAAGGTCTGACCCCATGACATTACAGACTATCGCTTCGTTTATGCCAAGTTCGGCGCTTACTTCTCTTTGTGTTTTTCTGCTTTTTACTTTCCTCTTCTTTTGCGGCCGTAACCTTATTTTGGACATTAAATTTACTCTCCGGCTCTTTGAAGTGCTCTAAACTGTAAACTGCAGAATCAATTATCGTAGGTGTGATAAATATCAACAGCTCTGTTTTTGATTTGGACTTTGTCCTACTTTTAAATAAATTTCCCAGTATCGGAATTTTCATCAATCCCGGTACACCCCTAACAGTCTGCGCATCCTTTACCTTAAACAACCCGCCGATAATAGTGGTTTCACCATCCCTTAACATGACGGTTGTTGTGGCCTTGCTATCCTGAACCGCCGGAATCCCCTCGATGGATCTGGTAAAATCCGCCTCTGACTTTGTAGCATCAATCTCTAATCTGATATAATTATTAACCGATATCTGAGGTGTCACCTGCCACTATCAGCCGTACCAACTGTTGTTAATCCAGCCGACTGAATCTTTCCACCTGTCTTTGTAACACCCCACTGAACACCTAGGCTGCGGATAAAATCAACTGACGCCTCAATAATTTTGGCCTCAATAAGAACCTGTTTGCCCTTTCTATCCAATTTATCTATTAGCTCAACGATATTATCCACCGCTGCCTTCGTATCCCTGATATGTACCGCATTCGTTCTCTCATCCGCAATGGCCGAACCTCTTTCAGTAAGTAGCGACTCAACGTGTGGCAAAATATCCTGGGCCTTTGCGTACTTTAGATCATAGGCAGATGTTAAAAGGTCTTCCCCTAAAGAGGCCATGTCTTTTTGCGGAAATACCTGAAAAATATTATTTTCAAGGATCATCCCATAGCCATTGGTTTTAAGAACCGCCTGCAGGGCGTCCTCAACATTTACACCCTGAAAGCTGGCGGTAACCTGGCCATCAACAGAGGTTGGAACAACCACATTTCTACCATCTATCTTGGCAAGAAGACGTATTGCACTCTTAATATTCGCATCACGAAATTCAACATTGTATGGCTTTTGCTCCTCTATCGCAAAAGCAGGCCTGAGACTAGGAACTAGAGACAGAAGACCTATCGCTATTATCAAAACGCCTACAAACCATCGCCCGCCCCTTGCAAATCTGAGGTCTCTGGTCTCTGGTCTCTGGTCTTTTGTCTTTTGTCTTAAAAATCATTTTCCACCCTTTAGGGCTAAGCTAAACAACCCATTTTCATTACGTAAAATAACATGCGTGGGCTCGATCCCTACAAGCTCGTTAAAGCCTATCTTATCGCCAACCGACAACACCTCGTCATTTATGATCACTGCATTCTTCTGCGGGCTCCAAACTATTCCTGTAAGCTTCAATTCACTTGCCGCCACCTCATTTGCAGGTCTGACAAATGGATTGTTTTTCCAAACCATCCCATCGTCTTGCTTCTGTTCAAATCCCTGAAGATTCAATTCGGAGAGAGTTTTTTGCCCCTCTTGTGCTATTCCAATTACTGGAAGCAGAATAAACAAAATTATAAATAACGATATACGTAGAACGTCTTGCTTCACGTCCCACGTCCCACGTT